>QHXG01000153.1 GCA_003222845.1 Acidobacteriota bacterium
TATCTGGTCGAGCGCATGTACAAAGTTGCTTACGGCGATGCCACGGCCGGGTCTACGTTTGGCGGTGCCCATCAACTACCGGCGCCGATTGTGCGCTTCAAGGAATTTCTGCGCGACACGCAGGAGATTGGACTGGGCGTCGTAGTCAACCAGACCGGTTGGGAGACGGTGTTGGAGAATAACAAGCAGGCTTTCGCGGCAGATTTTGTCCAACGCTCACGATTCACGACCGCCTTGCCGACGACCATGACGCCCGCACAGTTTGTCGACAAACTTAATCAGAATGCCGGCAATGTGCTCTCAGCCAGCGATGGGGCCACGGCGATTGCCTTGTTTGGCAGCGCGACGAACACGAGCAACATGACCGCGCGCGCGCAAGCGTTGCGACAGGTCGCCGAGAATCAGAACCTTTACAACGCCGAATTCAACCGCGCGTTTGTGCTGATGCAGTACTTCGGCTACCTGAGACGCAATCCGAACGACGCGTCCGACTCGGACTATTCGGGCTACGAGTTCTGGCTGACTAAGCTGAATGGATTTAACGGCAACTTCGTCAGTGCCGAGATGGTCAAGGCATTCATCACTTCGACAGAATACCGGCAGCGATTCGGTCCTTGACGATCGCGACGAGACCTTGCTCTTGCTGAGGCGCCGGTGCTATCTTCACTTGGCAAATCGGATTTCTCTCCCCACGTCTCCCCAAAAAACGAGTGGGCGCGTAATGCGCTCTTGGGTAATTGCGTAGTGGCATTTGAGGGGGCAAGTTACTAACTTGCCGCGGGCTCAGCCATCTCTTTCGGTTTGTTTGCATCAAAGTGAGGCAATGCGGGCGCTCGGTTTCTCCTCTCCGGTTACCTGCTATGGAATTTCAGCCTCCTCGATGGGAGTTCACGCCATGAAAAGATTTATCGTTCTTGCTTTGCTGTGTTCTTTCGCAGCGTTCGCAAATCAAGTTGTTAATGGCCAGTCGCGCCCGCGGCGAGTGGGACAGACGCCACCGGTGCAGACGCCGACGCAGTCGGAAGATCAAACACAGGCTCAGCGACAATCAGATGGCACCTCGCAAACCGTGCGACCGTCGCGGCCGCCGGTGCTCGGAGGCGCGAACCGCAATCCTAACGAGCAGAAGCCATCATCAACCCAACAGAAGGACGCTGGTCCGGAAGAAGTTGGCGCCGGCGACGTGGTGCGCGTTGATACGACGCTGGTGAGCATTCCGGTCAGCGTAATGGATCGCGACGGAAAGTACATTCCTAATCTGCGTAAAGAAGATTTTCGCATTTGGGAAGACGGCGTGGAGCAGCAGGTCGCCTATTTTGCTTCGACCGAGAAGCCGTTCACGGTAGCGCTGGTGCTTGATACCAGCGGCTCAGTGCGCTTTCGCATGGAAGAGATCCAGGACGCGGCGATTGCTTTCGTGAATCAACTGCGAGCTGACGATAAGGTAATGGTGGCTACCTTTGACGATCACATCAGGGTTTTCCCCGCCACAAACGATCGCGCCAGGTTGCGCGACGAAATACAACAGACACGTTTAGGCTCAGGCACGAAGCTTTACGACGCTGTGCACCAAGTGATGAATGAGTTGAATCGAATCGAGGGACGCAAAGCAATCGTCCTGTTTACTGATGGCGTAGACACGACCAGCAAACATTCGACTTACGAAAGTACTGTGAGCGAGGCGGAAGAACTCGACGCGCTGATTTATCCGGTTGAGTTCGATACCTATTCTGACATGGGTGGCTGGCCTGGTGGCGGTGGATCGCGTCGCGGCGGTGGAGGCTATCCAGGTGGCGGTGGCGGCAATCCCCGTAGCGGTGGTGGCGGTGGAGGCATTCTGGATATTCTCGGCGCCATTCTTAACGGAGGTGGCGGCGGCGGGTATCCTGGCGGTGGTTATCCCGGTGGCGGCGGACGACGCGGAGGCCGAGGCGGTGGCGGTTGGCCCGGCGGAGGTATTGGCAATAGTCGCGAGGAATACGAGCAAGGAGAGCGCTATCTAAATGATCTGGCGCGGGTGACCGGCGCCCGGCTCTACGATTCCGAGAAGCAGGATCTCAGTTACGCTTTTCAGATGGTCGCCGAAGAACTGCGCAGGCAATACAGCCTCGGTTACTATCCAAAGAATAAGCCGAATCCGGGAGAGCGGCGCAGCATCAAAGTGCGAGTAAATCGGCCTGAATTGGTTGCGCGCACGCGCGACAGTTACGTTTTTCAACCGGGAGCCAACGCGACCGCGCAGGGAGGGAACACCCAACAACCGAAACCGCCGGTGTTGAAGAAAGATCTTCGCGGTACCTTCTAACGAGACGCACGCACACGCACGGAGCGCACGCATCCCTTGAGTGCGGTACGCCGGCATCTTGCCGGCCCTTAGTGTTTGGTTAGATCACCGCCCCATCCGGAATCAATCCATTTTTCGGGACGATAATAATCCGATCGCGAATGTAGTAACTGGCATCAGGCCCATCCGCGTTCTCAACTCCCGCTTCATTCAATAAATGCACATTCGTTCCGATGCGCGCATTCTTGTCGATAATCGCGCGACGGATGATTGAGCCTTCGCCGATACCGACCCGCGGTCTGTTTGCCTGCGCATCGGCTTGCATGTCTTCCAAGGTCTGATAGTAATCGGCGCCCATGATGTACGACGCATCGATGTGCGTGCCCTCGCCAATGCGGCTGCGCAGGCCAATTAGCGATCGATCTATCTTGGCGCCGTTGATGATGCAGCCTTCGCTGATCATCGATTCGCGAATTTCGCACTTGTTGATTTTTGACGGAGGCAGATAGCGCGCCCGTGTGAACATCGGCGCTTCCGCATCGAACAGATTGAAGGGCGGAATTGCCGAAGTCATATCGAGGTTCGCCTTATAGAAGGCCGCGATGGTTCCGATGTCCTCCCAATAACCATTGAAGAGATATGCCTGCACGTTGTACTTGTGAACGCTCGCGGGAATGACTTCCTTGCCGAAGTCGAGCGGCGAAGTATCTTCGGCCAAAACTTCTTCGAGCCGATCGTATTTGAAAACGTAAATCCCCATCGAAGCGAGAAACGGACGCGCGCGCGCTTCATCCGGCGTCAAACCAAGCGAGGTGGTGTCGACTCGCATCGCCTCAAGTGCTTCGCCTGTCGGCTTTTCGCGAAACTCGATGATGCGACCTTCGGGGTCTGTTTTTAGCAAACCAAATTCGCTGGCGAAATCAGGAGCGATGGGAATGACGGAGACGGTAATGTCGGCGTTGGTCTCGTAGTGCCGCGCGAGAAACTGGCGATAATCCATGCGATACAAATGATCGCCGGACAGAATCAGCAGGGCCTCAATGCGCCAGTCGCGTATGTGTGGCAGCACCTTGCGCACAGCGTCGGCGGTCCCTTGAAACCATTCACCGCTTTCCGGTGTTTGCTCGGCTGCGAGTACTTCAACGAACCCGTCAGCGAAAGGCGAGAACCGATACGTCGTCGCGATGTGCCGGTTCAGCGAGGCCGAGTTGTATTGCGTCAACACGAACATGCGGATGACATCAGAGTTGATGCAGTTCGAGATCGGCACGTCAACCAGACGATACTTTCCCCCGAGCGGCACCGCAGGCTTTGATCGCTGGGCCGTGAGTGGAAACAACCGCTTGCCCGCGCCACCGCCGAGAATGACTGCCAGTAGATTGTGCTTGGAAGGCATAAGAACTTGACCGAGGATATAGGGAAAGGAGCGAGGGATTCAAGGTTGATTGATGATAGGTAGTGGTGCAGTTTGATTTTCGGAGTGTCTCATTCACACCGTGGCTTCAGCCCGGTGGTAAGGTGTGTTTCAAAATATGAAGAACCGTTTCAACGGTTTTCTTTCGTAGTTTGGGTGAAAGCCGTTGAAACGGCTGCTTGGGTTGCACAAGGTCTGCCGATCACCGGGCTAAAGCCGCGGTGTGAATAAAAGGCCAGCACACGCTAGTGAATACAACCGCTTCGCGGTTGCGCGTCGTACTAAGCAATCAGCCTTACCCTCACGAACAGAAACCGGTACACTAGTATGCCATGCTGACGAAGATCTTCAATCGGGCCGTTCATATTTCTCCGAGTCTCGGACGCGCGATGATTCGCACCTGGTATCAGATGCTCGTCGTTCTGGATCGAGAGCGCGAGATTAGTTTCATGAATTATGGGTTTGCCGATATTGATCCAAGCGCGACGAAGTTAACGCTCAGCGATGGAGAAAACGACAATCGGTTCTGTATTCAGCTCTACCACCATGTGGCCGGCGCCGTCGATTTGTCCGGGAAGGACGTTGTCGAAGTGGGATCGGGTCGGGGCGGCGGGGCCTCGTATATCGCTCGACGTTTGAAACCAAGATCGATGCTTGGACTCGATCTTTCTGATAAGGCCGTCGATTTCTGCAATCAATTCTACGCCGTGGATGGACTTTCATTCCGACAAGGCGATGCCGAGAATTTGCCGCTGCCCGATAGATCGGTTGATGTCGTCGTTAATCTGGAATCTTCGCATTGCTATGGGTCAATGGATCGGTTTCTGAGCGAAGTTTATCGCGTGCTGCGGCCGGGCGGGTATTTTTTGTTCTCGGATCATCGCGACGCCGACAAAATTGCGTTGCTGCACGAGCAGCTCGAAAAATGCGGTCTTAGTCAGGAGAAAGAGACAGACATCACTTCCAATGTGGTGAGAGCGCTGGAACTCGATGACGATCGCAAGCAGAAGTTGATTGAGAAGAAGTGTCCGAAGATTCTGCGTGGGCGCATGGCTGAGTTTGCGGCGCTGAAGGGGACCAAAACTTACGAGACATTTAGAACCGGTTACTCGCGATATCTGAGTTTCGTCCTGCAGAAACCGACCAGTGTCAGAACCGCGAGCGGTAGCGACCGGCCTGGGTACGCAGTCGTCCCGACTGCTTAGTCTCAGCACGGACGCATGCACAAGCAGTCGGGACGACTGCGTACCCAGGCTGGTCGCTACCGCGATCGTTTCGCGTAATAGCCCGGACGGTAACGTAGCTTCAATTGCTCTTTCCGCAGTTCGGAATTCGTGATCTCAATATTCATCTTCCGGTAGCTACCATCATGTTTCCTGTTCGTGGAGGAATAAGCGACCAGGTATTGTGCACGAAGTTCCTGCTCGATCTCAGCGAAAGCTGTTCTTAGGTCATCTTCTTTCTTGGGAAAGAACGCGCGGCCGCCGGTGCGCTCGGCGATGCTATTGAGTGCGCCTTTATTCACGCCTTCATACCGCTTATCACCAATGCCGATTGCATAGATGACTGTGTCGGACTGGATCGCCTCGTCGACCGCGTCGCTTCTCGAAAGACGGCTGCTGGTGTCCTGACCATCGGTCAGCAGAATGATCGCGCGGCGACGCTGACCGAGACTCTGCGCTAACACGTGCCGGCACGTTATCGCGATGGAATCCCAAATGGCGGTCGAGCCTTCGCGTGGTGGAGCAATCGTGCCCGGTCCCGACTCGATGCCGCCCATCGGTGGAGCGGCGCCAAGATACGAGGGAGACGCGACCTCCACTGCTTCGAGCACGCGATAAAAGTTAATCAGGTCGCGCGTCATTGGCTGTTCGAGATGCGCGTAGCCTTCGAATGGAATAATGGCCGCCTGGTCTTTATTGGAACGAATCACATTTTCGACGAACGTGCGCGCGGCGGCTTTTTCGTCCGGCAGCGTGCGTTCTTCCGAGATGCTCACGTCAATCATAAAAGCGATCGCCAGTGGCCGATCAGTTTCGCGCTGAAAGGTGAAGAGCGTCTGCAGTACGCCGTCTTCCAGCACCCGAATGTCGTTTTGCTGGAGGGTTGTGATATAGCGATTGTTCTTGTCGGTGGCGGTGAACAGAAGATTCGTGAGATCGGTTTCAGTGCGGATTACGTCGACGTCCTGTTGCGAAGTCTGCGCTTGAGCGGCGAAGAGAAACCCACTAATCAAAAACAACAAGAAATTGAAAATTGAAAATTGACAAATGCAAATTGCAAATTGGTAGACAGCTTTGCGATGCGGCCGTTGATGCGTCAATTTGCAATTTTCATTTTTCAATTTTCAATTTTCAATTTCCTTTTTCGATATAGGCACCGAAGCCATTCACTTACTTAGTATGCCAACGGCGCGCGACCGTTGCTCTTGCCTCCGGCAGCTTCCTGCGCGATCTTCACGCCAACGCTGGCGCCGATGCGGGTGGCGCCGGCCTCGACCATGGCGCGCGCGTCTTCGATGTTCTTCACGCCGCCCGAAGCTTTGACGCCGAGTTCAGAACCAACGACGCGGCGCATCAAGGCGACGTCCGCAACGGTAGCTCCTCCCTTCGAAAATCCGGTCGAGGTTTTAACAAAGTCGGCTCCGGCCCGCTTCGCCGCCTGACAGGCGCGGACTTTTTCATCGTCAGTCAGCAGCGCGGTTTCGATGATCACTTTGCAGGTGACGCCGTATTCATGCGCCACTTCGGCCACCGATCGAATATCGTGTTCGACCAGGCAGTCATCGCCGCTCTTCAAGGCGCCGACGTTGATGACCATGTCAACTTCGCGCGCGCCGTCCATAATCGCTCGCCGCGCTTCGTAGGCTTTCACGTCGGACAGGGTCGCGCCCAGGGGAAATCCGATAACGGTGCAGACGGGGACACCGCTGCCTTGCAGTTGACAGGCCGATACGCGCACCCAGGTTGGATTCACGCAGACAGAAGCGAAGTGATATTGGGCAGCTTCTTCGCAAAGACGATTGATTTCGCTTTCCGTCGCGTCAGGTTTCAAAAGAGTGTGGTCGATCAGACTGGCCCAGTCACGCGCTGAAGCCGTCTGCCCGAGCACGAGTCCAATACGCGCCGCCCCCGCATCCACAACGCGATGCATCCGTTCCGGGCAACGATGAAAGCACTCGGAAGTGCAACCGCACATCGCCGCCTGATCGATGCTGTGACCGTTCAGACGCGCGTAGATCACATCGGTGATCTGTTCCACTAGTTGTTCGAAATCGCCGTTGTGTGAATAAGGCATAACGAAGAATTACTTAACGAGTCCCCACTCCTTCAGCACGCTCATCAGCGTCGGCAAAGGGTCTTGCCATAACCAATCGACTTTGATCCAGAAGCCATCGAGCACCTCGCTGTGAAAAATTCCGTCTTCACCGACGGGCATGCTCGCATAGATTCCGTCCGGCCCAAGCAGATAGAATTCAGCTTGCTTACGCGACGGATCGATTAACCAATATTCGCGCACGCCGGCCATCTGGTACTCGTGGAACTTGTCTCTTCGATCGCGAGTTTGACTGTCCGGGCTAACCACTTCTACGGCCAGATCGGCCGGGCCATCCAGGAATACGCTCTTAAGCAGAGTAGAGTGTTCGCGGGCAATGAAGATAATGTCGGGTTCACGACCGGAAGGTCGGACATCGAGCTTCATGAGGAACGGAGCCGTTAGGATCAGTCCCAATTCTTTTGCCTCGGTGAAAAGCCGAAGCAAAGCGGCGAGAAAATCCGACAGGTTCTGATGTACGAAAGATACTGGACTCATAACGATTACCTCCCCGTCAACCCACTCCGCGAAGGTGTCTTCGTCGGCCCATTCGAGAAACTCTTCGAAGGTCATCCGCGCCGGTGGCATCGGCGCGACGGGCGGCGTGGGAGTCTGTGTCTTAAGCTCTTGCGCCATCGTTAAGTCCTTGCCAGCCCCTCAAGCGCTGGCGAATTCATTCTACGCCAACGCGCAAACTTCGGCCAATCTTGATCTCTTTAGCACGATCGAAAGTTCTAATAATATGGACTCCCTCTCTTCTTTGGAGAAGGGCTGGAGAGAGGGTGCGAAGCTTAGCGATGGAAAAAGGAAGGAAACAATCCGGGCTTGTGTCTGGTAATGCCCTCACCCCAGCCCTCCCAACGCAAGCCGTAGACTAGCAAGAGCCACTTTGTTTGCAGAAGCCGCGGTCATTTGCGCAAGGCCGCCGTGCATGCCATAAAGTATAGCCAAGATGCGCTCGCAAAAATCACCGATGGACAAATTCGCGATTGCGGCGGCGCTGCAAGAGACTGCCGCGCGGCTGGAGCTGAAGGGTGGGGAATATTTCAAGGCGCGCGCTTTCAAGATCGGGGCGCGGGTCGTCGCTGAGCTGACTGAAGATCTCGGGAAGCTGATCAAAGAGAATCGTCTCACGTTGGTTAAGGGGATTGGCCACACGTTGGCGAAGCAAATCGCCGAACTTTACGTGACCGGCGAATCATCATTCTTGACCAAGCTGCGCGCCGAATTGCCCGCGGGGATCCTGGAACTCGCGAATGTTCCCGGACTCAGCGTGAAGAAAGTGGAGCGCTTGCAGGAAGCTTTGGGGATTTCCAGCATCGACGAATTGAAAGCAGCGTGCGAGGCGGGAAAGATTCGTAACGTCAAAGGCTTCGGCGCCAAAACTGAGCAGAAGATTTTGGAAGCCATTACGAGCCCTGCGCAACCCGAGCAACGCATTCACATTCATCACGCCTTGCGCGCGGGCGAACGACTCCTCGAGTACGTTGAAACAGCGCCAGGATTTATTGAGGGTGAGCTTGCTGGTTCGCTGCGTCGTTGGCAAGAAACCGTCTCTCAGATAATTGTCGTCGTCTGCGCGAAACGGCCCGAAGCATTGATCGATTATGTTTTAGGCTTCCCCTTAATCGTGCGAGTCGCCGAGAAAACACGTCGTTATTGTTCAGTCGTCTTGAGTGAAGGATTTAAGGCGAAGCTCTTGGCCGTAAAGTCAGAGGAATATCCAGTTGCTTTGCTACGCGCTACGGGATCCGATCGTCATTTGAAGAAGCTGGACCAGGTAGCAGCGAACCAAAAACTCAAATTAACCCAAAGCGGCATTGAGAAGCTCATGAGTAGCCGCGCAAAGAATCAGACTCCTGCACGCGCGATTCGCGTGAAATCTGAATGGGAAATCTATGATCGACTGGGCATGCAATGTGTGCCGCCGGAGTTGCGCGAAGATGCGGGCGAGGTTGAAGCGGCTCTGAAGAGCAGTCTGCCGCAAGACTTAATCACGGTGGATGACATTCAGGGCATGGTCCACTGTCACACGATGTATTCAGACGGCAAGCACAGCATTGAACAGATGACGCACGCGGCGCAATCGATGGGAATGAAATACATAACGATCACCGATCATTCGCCGACCGCATTCTATGCCGGTGGAGTAAAGATCGATCAATTACAGCGACAATGGGAAGAGATCGAGCGAGTGCAGGAGCAGGCAAAGATCAAGATTCTGAAAGGCACTGAGTCCGATATTCTCGCCGATGGCTCGCTGGATTATCCCGATTGGATTCTCGAACAATTCGACGTGATCGTCGCGAGCATTCACTCGCGATACAAGATGGATGAGGAAAAGATGACACGTCGATTAGCCGTTGCCATGCGCCAGCCGGTATTTAAGATTTGGGGCCATGCGCTCGGGCGTCTGATTCAGCGCCGCCCGCCGTTCGATTGTCGGGTCGAGGAAATTCTGGATGTGATTGCCGAATCGCGGGCGGCGATCGAAATCAACGGCGACCCTTATCGTCTGGATATGGAGCCCCGTTGGCTGCGCGAGGCGCGCAAGCGGAAGATCAAGTTTGTGATCTCAGTCGATGCGCATTCAACCGGCGCCCTGAACAATGTGAAGTTCGGCGTGGGCATCGCGCGGCGCGGGTGGGTTAGACGCGGTGAAGTTTTGAATAGTCTCGGACTGAAAGCGTTTAAGAAATCAGTGCGGCCGTGTTAGAACCGCGAGAGCTAGTGACCGGCCTGGGTACGCAGGCGTCACGCCTGCTTAATCTACAACGGCAGCACGCGTGTAAGTGAGCAGGCGGGACGCCTGCGTACCCAGGGGCCGGTCGCTACCGCTCGCGGTTCTGACACTACGCTCCGGGATAATCAGGCTCGAATGCCGATAGACCAATTCGCGGCGCGGCCAGCATCAATCCGATAATCGTCTTCGCATCTTCGATTTCGCCGTCAGTAATCATTTGCAGCGCGCGTTTGATGGGCAGACGTACTACCTCGATCACTTCGTCGTCTTCGGGGCGCTGCGCAGTCTCGGTGAGATCGGTGGCGAGATAGAGCCACATCTTTTCCGCGCAGAAGCCGGGCGAGACAAAAAACTCGCAGAGCTTTTCTAACCTACCGGCCACCAGACCCAACTCTTCTTCCAACTCACGCGCCGCGGCTGCTTCGGGTCGTTCGCGATCGTCAAGACCGCCGGCGGGTAGCTCCAGCAGGTACTTGACGGTGGGATGACGATACTGGCGTACCAGCGCGACGGTGCCGTCGTCGAAGGCGGGCAGGATCGCCGCGCTACCGCGATGATGGACCACTTCGCGCACATAAGTCTTGTCGCCCTCGCGCACCGTGTCGACAGTAACGTCGAAGACGCGTCCAGAGAAAACTTTGGTTGAATCGAGAAACTCAGGTGTTTGCTTTACTGATTCAGACATCGCTAGTTGTTAACAGTTTAAGTGCGGCGCAGCGGATGAGCAACGATGGCGGTGCACCAGGAGAATACAGCCATTATGACTGACGGTGTTCAGAGTACCGACTTCAGTCGGGTTCTTTCATGAAGCAAAGCCCCGGAAAAAGCCCAACTAAAGTTGGTACTCTAACGCCTTCAGGTCAAGGCTACTTACTAATTTGCTGCGCTCTCGGATTGGTGGGGCAAGACTTCTTGGACTGCTCCGATTAGATACAGCGAGCCGGTGATACAGATGAGACCATCCGCCACGGTGATCTCCCGGGCGATTCGCAGCGCCTCTTTGATCGAAGTCGCCTGATGAACATTCGCTTGAACGCACTCGTTCGGCGTCGCACCCTTCAATGCTTCGACCGAAGCAGCGCGAGGATCATCCACTTCAGTGAGGATCACGGCGCGGGCCTTTGGGAAGAGCGTCGCCGCCATTTCGCTCAAAGCCTTGTCGCGCATGGCGCCGAAGATCATCGTGATTGGCTCTTTCACGAACTCATCCAAAAAGTCGCGCAAGGCGCGGGCGGAAGCCGGATTGTGCGCGCCGTCGAAAAGAATTCGGGGCGGCCCTTCCCAAAATTCCAATCGTCCGGGATGCGTGGCCGTTTCGATTCCGCACTTGACTGCGTCGCCTGAGATTTCAAAGCCGCATTCACGTAACGCTTCGGCTAAGCTAATCGCCACCATGGCGTTAATCATTTGATGTCGTCCGCGCAGCCCAAGACAGACGCTTTCGAAGTGCTGATGCGACGTCCGAAGAGCGACGCATATTCGGCCATCTTCAGTCGCCTGGGGGAGTATCTGAGAATTATGATCACCTAGCTGAGGGAAAGCCTTACTAAAGATCATGATGTCTGGAATCAGCCGCGGTTCGATCCGACAACGTTCACATTCTTTGAGAATCACCTCGAGAGCTTCGGGCGGCTGCCACGCTACCACCGCCGTGACCTCGGGTCGAATAATCGCAGCTTTTTCCGCAGCGATCCTGGCAAGCGTATCGCCCAAATATTCTTCATGATCCATTGCGATTGGGGTAATCGCGACGATCTCAGCGCCGGCCGCAGTCGTTGAATCCAGCCGCCCTCCGAGACCGGTTTCCAAAATGGCCACCTCAACCTTGGCTTCACAGAAAGCACGTAGAGCAATCGCGGTTACATGTTCGAAGAAAGTTGGAAGCGTTTCCAGCCGTCTTTGCTTCAACAACTCTTCCGCCGCAGTCTTCACATCTGAAGTTAAGCGCGCAAAGTCATCGCGCGAGATTTGCTGACCGTCGATCGAAACCCGTTCTGTAATCGAAATCAGGTGCGGTGACGTGAACAGACCGGTGCGGATTCCGGCGGCGCGACAAATTGAATCGAGCATAACCGCGGTCGAGCCCTTGCCGTTCGTGCCGGCAATCTGAACCGAAGGGAAATGTTTTTGGGGATTTCCGAGCGCGGCAAGTAGTGTGTCCGTATTCGCGAGGCCGAGCTTGATAGCCAGCGTCTCGTGTCCCAGGCTTAGGAGATAGGCTAGAGATTCCTCGAACGTCATTTCAGAGATTCGTCTCTCAGTGAATCTCAGTGGTTCTCTGTGTCTCTGTGGTGAATGCCTTTTCATGGATCGTTAACCACAGAGACACGGAGGATTCACAGAGGACCACAGAGAGAGATTCAGGGACTCGAAACCTGAAACTTGAGGCCGGAAAACTTTTCCGTACTCTCACGGGTGATGTCCGGATTCATCATAAAGTCGAGTGACTTGACGACGAAAGGCCGCATCTCGCGCCGATCGATGATGGCGTCGACCATACCGTGCTCCAAGAGAAACTCGGATCGCTGAAAATCTTTGGGTAGCTTCTGCCGGATCGTCTGTTCGATCACTCGCGGGCCGGCAAAACCGATGAGAGCTTTTGGCTCGGCCAGGATCAAATCACCGAGCATCGCAAAACTCGCAGTTACGCCGCCGGTAGTTGGATCGGTCAGCACCGAGATGAAAGGGAGATGCCGTTCTTCCAGAGCCGCCAGCGCGGCGGATATCTTGGCCATCTGCATCAGCGACAGCACACCTTCCTGCATGCGCGCGCCGCCTGACGCTGAAAAAATTATCACTGCGCCGCGCTCTTCGATGGCGCGTTCGATCAGGCGCGTGACCTTCTCGCCCACCGCAGAGCCCATCGAACCGCCAATGAAGTTCATGTCCATCGCGCCGCCAAAGACCCTGTGTCCACCCACTTTGCCGCGCGCGGTGATGATGGCTTCGGGCAGCCCGGTGGCGCGTCGCGCTTGCTCGATTCGTTTTTTGTAAGGCTTGCTGTCAACAAACTCCAGCGGGTCTGCAGAGACGATCTCCGCGTCCAACTCCTCGCAGTAACCGTCATCAAATAACTTCTCCAGACGCTCGTAAGCGCCGATGCGAAAATGGTAATTACAATGAACGCAAACCTGCAGGTTGTCCTCCAGTTCGCGCTTGTAAAGATGCTCGCCACACTCTTCGCAGCGGACAAAGACATTTTC
>QHXG01000154.1 GCA_003222845.1 Acidobacteriota bacterium
CGCTGAAGTCTTTCCTGACTGCAGAATTGTCTCCGCACTGAGTGGACAATTGGGGTGGACGCACTTTCGCCATGTCCTAAAACTTTGGCCGAAGTCACCAGTCCATTGTCAGACAATCACGATCAACTAATTTAGCCGTTGCGACTCGACGTTTTTCTTAAGATCAGCCGTCTTTGCCCGCGTCGTGCGGTGGCTCAGCAGCTTTGCGATGCGGGCTTTGTTCTGCTCAACGGGCGGCGGGCGAAATCTGCTCACGTGGTAAAGATGGGAGATGAAATCGTTCTTCGTCGGCGCGATCGCGAGACCGTCGCGCGCGTGGTAAGCGTTCCCACGTCCTCTAATGTTTCACGGCGCGATGCGAGGCAGTTGATTGAAGTAGTAAGCGAGAGACAGCTTGAGCCGCTCGACAACTGAGCTTATATTTTCATTTTGATAAGCTCAGAAGCCATTATGAACATTATCGTGATCCAGGAATTGAAAGATGGTATGACGGAGGCGGCAATCGAGGCTGCGCGCAACATCAGATTCTTTCCGGCGGAGAAAGATGGCAAGCCTGTCTCACAATGGATGACGCTCGAATATAACTTCAATCTGTTCTGAGTTTCTATCATGCCCAAGCTGCTCTTGTTAGTTCTTGCTTTATTCAGCCTGTGCGTAGTCTCATCGAATCGGGTGAAATTAGCGGAACCAGCGACCAAGGTTGTGAAACCGTCAGCACTCTGCCTATAAAGCTATATCTTCACCAAGAATTCAAAGAGCGCTTTCTATCTGTCGCTCGGTTTGAGTTATCCAAATGCGGCGGACGCCAAACGCGGGCTGCGCGATGACTTGATCACAAAAGCGCAGTATGACGAGATTATGCGCGCGCTCCGGGCAAAGCGGCGGCCGCCGCAGAAGACGGCGCTGGGCGGCGATATCTACATCCACGGCAATGGCGCGCAGACCGATTGGACATGGGGTTGTGTCGCGCTGGAGAACGAAGACATCCGCGAGTTGTTCGCTGTCGTCAAGGTTGGCATGACGATTACTATCAAGCCGTACCCCTCCGGTCCAGAAACAAGAACCGTCGCCTTCGGCTCCCAAATCAGATCAGCTGCTCGCATTTGGGCCGTGTAAATCCTCGCCCTACCCGTCCGATTATCGACCGGTCTTGGCCTTTCGCCCGGAACGACCAGCCAATCGAAATGCATCCAAATTCAATTCGCAGCCGCACGGAAACCATGAATTCCGCCACGAGTCGGAAGATAAGTCTCGCTGGCATACAGGTTGCAGTGTGGTTCGCCTAAAATCTGGAATAGCGAGCTTGCTCTTCCTTTAGTTGAGGTAGCGACCATTAATAGAGGTAACCGACCATGCACATTTTAAGAGGGTTTTTCAGCGAAGATCTGGCGATCGATTTGGGCACGGTTAACACTATCGTGTACGCGCCGACGGAAGGCGTGGTTTTGAATGAGCCATCCGTTTTGGCGCTGCATAAATATAGCAGCGAAGTTTTGTCGATCGGATCGCAGGCGCTAAAACTTTTGGGCCGTGAGCCGAATGACATCGAAGTCCATCGCCCGATTCGGCGTGGCTCGATTGATGATTTCGAAATCTCGCAAAAATTCCTGCGCACAGTCATTAGCCGAGTTCAGCATCAGGACCATCCGAAGCGTAGTCATCTGGTGATTGGAGTGCCGGGATCTTCAACACCGCTCGAGCGGCGCTCGGTCAAGGATGCGGCCCGCGACGCGAAAGCCGGCCGCGTCGATCTGATTGACGAAGGCTTGGCGGCAGCGCTGGGAGCGGGTTTGGATCTTGAAGACGAACAGGCGCGGCTGGTTGTCGATATTGGCGGTGGGACCACGAACGTCGCCATACTAGCCTCCGGCGGCGTCGTCAGTTCTGTTAGTCTGCCGGCGGCGGGCAACGCCATGGACGAAGCCATTAGAGATTATTTGCGTCTGCGCTATGCGGTTCAAGTCGGCGAACGGACCGCCGAACGAGTGAAGAGAGAATTGGGCTTGGCCCATGATGCGAAATCCGGCGCGCACGCCGACAAAAAGATGGAGATCGTTGGCAAGCAACTTGCGAACGGAACGCCCTTGCCAATAACGATCTCTTCATGGGAAGTGCGCGGCGCTCTGGAACCCGTTATTTCAGAAATTATTTCAGCGGTGCGTCGCGTGATCGAAGATTCAAAACCGGAAGTGACGGCCGACATTTATTATTCCGGCGTGATGCTAACCGGCGGCGGCGCGTTGCTGAGCGGAATGTTGGAACGTCTGCACCACGATTTGAATCTGCGCGTAATGATGGCGGACGATCCTTTGACGACAGTTGCCGTCGGTGCAGGTCGCTTGCTCGCCGAACCTGAAAAGTTGCAGCGCGCAGCGCTCAGGTTAGACGCGCCCGCCTGGGAGGGAGTCGAAAAGCTGGTCGTTAATTGGTAACGTCCGACATTGAGCACTCTCGACCAGCTAAAGGCTTGTCGGACATCTCAGCCACATGGGGTAGAATCTCATGTGGCTTTTTTATGAGCGAGATCAAACCATTCAAAATTCGCGATATTGAGATCAATCCACCGCTCGTGCTTTCGCCGATGGCGGGGGTGACGGATATTTCTTTTCGGCGTCTGCTGAAACAGCGCGGCGGCGTCGGTCTCACGGTTTCCGAATTCATTTCGGTGGAAGGCCTCACGCGCAGCAATCCAAAATCGAAACGACAGATGCGCTTTTACGAAAACGAGCGCCCGTTTGCGGTGCAAATCTTCGGCGGCCAGCATGAGCGCATGCGCCTGGCGGCAGAGATGGCCGAAGAAGTCGGCGCGGACATCTTGGACGTGAATTGCGGGTGTCCGGCGCCAAAAGTCGTGAAGCATGGCGGCGGCTCAGGGTTATTGCGCGATCTGCCGCGGCTGGAAACGATTCTGAAAGAGATCAAGAAAGCGATTACCATTCCACTGACAATCAAGATACGCGCCGGCTACTCGGACAGCACCATCAACGCGATCGAAACGGCGAAACTCGCCGAAGCCTGCGGGGTCGAGCACATCGCGCTTCACGGCCGCACAAAAGAACAGGGGTATCGAGGCTTGGCAAATTGGGATCTGGTTCGCGAGATTAAAAAAACGGTCAGCGTTCCTGTTTCAGGCAGCGGCGATATCACAACGATCCAACAGGCACTCGAGCGTTTTCGCGAAATCGGCTGCGATGGAGTCTTAATTGGCCGGGGCGCGATGGCTAACCCTTGGATTTTTCGGCAGATTGAAGAGACGATTCACGGCCGTGAGCCGTTTCAACCGACGCTGGAAGATAAACGCGCGGTGCTGCTTGAATATTTTGAAATGCTGCGCGAAGACATGCCAGAGATGTCAGCCATCGGACGCATGAAACAACTCGCCGGGCAATTCACACGTGGACTTCAGGGTGGCGCGCTGTTCCGCACCGCGATCTATCACTCGCACTCTGTAGAAGAAATCCTCGATCGAATTTCCGAATACTTCGAAACGATCTCTGCCGGTCGTCACTACTTTGGAGAAGGTAAGCCAAGTGAGGTTATCGAAGTGCCAATGCTTGATTCCTGCGAGGTTGCGAGCGCGAGCTTGTAACTGAAAATGCAGAGTTTGAATGCAAGTGGGGTTTTGAATACCGAGCTTGAAACCTTGAACTCATTGTCACCAGAGCAAGCTAACGCCGAGTTCCTGAAATGCTGCGGCTCAAGGCGGTGGGCGCGCGCAATGAACAACGCGCGCCCGTTCGCCACTGTCGCTCAGCTCTTGGTGACAGCCGATGACGTCTGGTCATCTTTAAGCAACGAGGATTGGCTGGAAGCCTTTCGCGCCCATCCGAAAATCGGGGAGAAGAAAGCCGCCACAACTCAGTCAAAACAAGCGGCAAAGTGGTCGGCGCAGGAGCAAGCGGGAACTCAGGAAGCAGCCGCGGAAACCAAAGCGGCGCTGGCGGAGGGCAATCGAAAATATATGGATCGCTTTGGTTTCATCTTCATCATTTGCGCGAGCGGCAAATCCGCCGATGAAATGCTGGCCTCTCTGAATAACCGTTTGCAGAACGATGCAGAAACCGAATTAGTCATCGCGTCCGAAGAGCAAAGAAAGATTACTCGACTAAGATTGGAGAAGCTGATCAAGAAGTGAGCGCCATCACTACCCACGTGCTCGACACATCTCAAGGCCGGCCCGCCATTGGAGTACGGGTAATGCTGGAGTTTGAAACTGCCGACGGCACTTGGAAACCGATTGGAAAAGGCACTACCGATGCGGATGGGCGAGTGAAGGATTTATTGCCGTCCGGGTTCGCGTTGCATGGGGGTGTTTACCGGCTCATCTTTGAAACTGATGGCTATTTCGCGGCCCAAAATATCGAGGGGTTCTATCGCGAGGTCTCAATCGTTTTCATGATTCGCGATCCAACGCAGCATTATCACGTGCCATTGTTGCTCAGTCCGTTTGGATATTCGACTTATCGCGGCAGTTAGATCTTTGGACTTTGGACTTTGGACTTTGGACTTTGGACTTTGGACTTTGGACTTTGGACTTTGACGTTCGTAATGCTTGATCTTGACTCAGGTCAAGCCCTAAGACCAAAGATCAAAGACCAGACCCGTAGGCCAAACTTATGAGCCTTAATCCAACTCTTAGTGAATGGCTCAACTTCGTTGCTCGCTGGGTGCATGTCTTTGCGGGCATCATGTGGGTTGGGACGACTTATTACTTCACCTGGCTCGACGCGCGTTTGAGCGAAGAAGAGAAAGCAGCTCGTGCGACTGGCACGCCGGCGCAGATTTGGATGGTGCACAGCGGCGGCTTCTATGTAGTTGAGAAACGCAAAGTCCCGGATGAGTTGTCGCGCAAGCTGCATTGGTTTCGCTGGGAAGCCGCGACCACGTGGTTGAGCGGTTTCGCGCTCCTGATTGTTGTTTACTATCTCGGCGGTGGCGCGTTGGTCGATCGGGATGTTTCGCAGATTAGTATTGGGGCGGCGATCGGAGTCGGAATCGCAGTTCTGATCTTCGGATGGCTGGTTTATGACCTGCTAATGATTTCGCCTCTCGGAAGAAACGAAAAGCTGTTCGCATTGATTGCTTATTTGCTAATCGTAGGCCTTGGATATGGGCTTGCTCACGTGCTCAGCGGCCGGGCGGCGTACATCCATGTGGGCGCGATGTTCGGCACGATCATGGCGGCCAACGTCTGGATGCGAATCCTGCCGGCTCAGCGAAAGATGATCGAAGCTATCAAAAGCGGGAACAAGCCAGACGAAAAACTCTCGGCCCAAGCCAAGCTCCGTTCAAAGCAGAACACTTTCATGGCCGTGCCGGTCGTCTTCCTGATGATCAGTAATCACTTTGGCGGGAATACGACAGGCGGTTTCGACTGGATTCACCTTGCGGTGCTGATTCCGCTCGGCTGGCTCGCCGCGAAATTCATTCGCCGCGCGTGATTCCTTAACTTCGCGCCTTAAGCCTTTCGGTTCTTTGCAACTTTGCGTGAAGCCTTATCGTTGTGTTCACGCAAAGCCACGAAGAAAAGAAAGACCGAAGTCGCAAAGCTGCTTTCAATCTATTTGTTCTTCGACTTTTTAGCGGTGCCCATCCCAACGATCGTGTCGAATTCTTCCTTCGTCAGTGCCATTACAGATAACTGAGACTGGCGAATCAGCGGTAGGTTACTCAATTTCGGATTGTAACGAATTGACGCGAGCGGCACGGTTTCCTTCAATGGTTTCACCGGTTTGATGTCGACAGCCACCCACTGTGGATCGTCGGCAGTCGGATCGGGGTAAGCGGCTTTGGCAACTTCTGCGATTCCGACGACGCATTTTCCCGTGCCGGAGTGATAGAACAACACTCGATCTCCGACCTTCATTTGCCGCAGATTGTTCCGCGCCTGAAAGTTTCGTACTCCAGTCCAATCCGTTCGTCCGTCGCGAACGAGATCGTCCCACGAGTAGACTTCCGGTTCCTGTTTGACCATCCACAAGCCTGAGGGCGCGTCAGTTTTCTTCGTCTTCCGCTTTTTCGTTGCTGCTTTCTTTTGCTTACTGGTCATGGTTTCGTTGTAGATTTTTCCTTTTCAATCGTTACAATCTTCAAGCTCGTTCATTCTTGACGATTGGATTCCAAAATCTGTGTCAGCACAACTCAAAGAAGGAAGCAAAGCGCCCGATTTCGCCGCGCCTGATTCCGAAGGGAAGACCGTCCGCTTGAAAGCTCTGCGTGGCAAGAAAGTCGTCCTTTACTTTTACCCGAAGGATGACACTCCGGGATGCACCAAAGAAGCCTGCGCGTTTCGCGATTCATTCGCAAAATTCAAAAAACGGGGCATTGAAGTGCTGGGCGTCTCACTCGACAGTGAAAAGTCTCATCAGAAATTCATCAAGAAGTACGATTTACCGTTTCGGTTGCTGGCAGACACCGACCGCGCGATTTCCGAAGCTTATGGCACTTATGGCGAAAAGAAATTCATGGGTCGAACCTACATGGGCAATCACCGCATGACTTTTTTGATTGATGAGAAAGGGAAAATCAAAAAGATTTTCAGCAAAGTTAAACCTGAAGATCATGCGGAAGAAGTGCTAAGCGCGTTTAATGAGTGATCGTAGCGTGTAATCGCTACTCAGCCGGTCTTTTCCTTCGCCGAAGATGTCTTTACCGCGCGCTTTCTCCCTTTAGCAGAAGGTTTGCGTCCCGGCATTAGCACACCCACAGAACTGAATGAAGGATTCAGGCCTCGCTTTTTAGGGACCTGGTTGGCTTTCGCCAACTCTTCTATAACCTCGTTAACAAAATACATCCGGGTATGATTGATGATTTGGGTGCGAATCTCGCGGGTCCACAACAACAAGTTTGCCAGAGCGTCGCAAACTTCATCCTTAGGAAGTTTAGTGACCTGGGCGATCTCTTTTTGTGTATGGGCGCCACAACGAATGGCCTCGCGCACGCGATCCGCCGGCGATAATTTCCTCAGCATGCGAGCTATGCGCCGCGGCGAAAAGTTCAACTTGGCGTCGGTCGCCGTCTGGGGTTTGTCTGCAGTTGTAATTCCATGTTTGACACGGGCGTTCTTATATTCACGCAACGCTTGACGGCTTTGCGTAATCTTTTGACGAATGCAGCGCTTGCAGTAAAGATTGAGGCCGTCTTTGCGTGCGCGGCAGATGCCGAATTCTGACAACGGCAGTGACTCTTCACACCTTGGGCATCTCTTCAACTCAACTACGATTAATTCTGCTGTTCTCGTCACTGCCTGCGCTCCACGGTTGAGATTTTTGACTTCGTAAGCTGATGAAAGATCTCGCTCGCAGACAGACAAACCGCCTGCGCCCCTTTGTTCGAACCCTTTTTGACTAAATTTGGCGATGAACCCGGATGTGAGCCGGAAAAACTCGCCGTCGATTGCCGCGCAAAATTCAAATTACGTGCACGGCGATGCCCTCATCACTCAACGCATGTGATGCAACGCGTATCGAGGTTGTTCGCAGGAATGGCTTACCTTATCTTGCGAGGCTAAATAATTGCCGCTAATCCGGACTGCTGAAAACTCTTCAAGCTCTCGATCGCCTATGCGTTCACCTCTGAATTAACAAGGGACTGGCATTATATGTGCGCAGATTTTTTTTGCAACCTCTTTCTCGTTACTCGGTGGTCCATCTCATAATAGACACGAAATGAAGATGAGGAACTTCAGCTAGAGAACGGTTTGTCTTTCGCAACGTCTCTAGAAAGAAAAGGATACAGTGCAGTGAATAATTAGGAGTGAAAACAAGCGCTGTCGCAGACGGCGATGACGGCGATCAAGAGACAGCGA
>QHXG01000155.1 GCA_003222845.1 Acidobacteriota bacterium
TATTCACCGCCGGGCGATACCCACACGTACTTACCAGACCTATTCATGTAGCCTTCAATATTCCGATTGGTGGGCGTTTCTCCGATGGTTCTGGTGAACAGGTACTGCCGGGCAAGACCACCGTGGAATTCCCATCCCCATTGGTCCATCTTCAGCATGACCTCTCCCTGACGATCAATGTAAGCACATTGAGTCTGTTCGCGTACGCAAACGGAGGCCCACCCGTCAGAGAAACGCAAAGCGAAAGCATACTTTGGAGGTATGACCCAGTTCCCGCTCTTGTCGATGTAGCCGTAAAGTTTGGTTTGCCGGTCTTTGACCAGGGCGCGTCCTTCATAGAAGCGGTCGACGTCATAGATATCCACGCTCTCAAACTTGAAGAGCACACGGCCGGTGCGATCTATGAAATCGACCGTGGCGGTCCCCGGCTTTTCTTCTCCGTAGGTCCGCCACTTGATCAACTGCGCCATACCTTCACGAAACGGATATGCCAGGTAATAACCTTTCGCCTCAAACATGGAGCGGCCGTTTCGATCGATGTAAGCGAAATCGGTCTGCCAGCTTACATCGCCGAATTTTTTGATCTCTTTCAAGGCCACCGGCGCAAGGCCCTCGGAAAAATCGGCCGGCGGCCCGATTCGTGGCGTCACCAGGTATTGCGGCTTGATGGCCCATTGTCCGCTTTTGTCCAGATAGCCGCACTGGCCGTCGTAAGGAAAGTCACGGAAGTAGTATCTGATGCCGGGTGCAAAACAGACCCGGGCCAACCCTTCGCTGAACGTAGGGCATTGCTCCAGGCGGCGTTCGATGGATGGCTCGATCAGGTAGCGCCCTGTCTTATCGATAAAGCCGCACGCCGCGAGTGTTATATCGTCGCCATCGGGCTTTCCGTAAATGTGATAGTGATCCACCACGGCCGCGACGCCATCAGAGAATGATTCCGCCGAACTCCATTGCAGCGGAATGACCACCTTACCGGTGCGATCGACGTAACCCCACTTGCCATCTTTTTCTACACCTGCCAGTCCTTCCTGAAACGGCATGACCCGATCGAAGGTGGGAGCAATGACGATCCGGCCCTGCGCATTGATGAAGCCTTCCTTGCCCCGCTCGTCCCAGATCGGAAAAAGCGGTTCCTCGGAAGCAAATGAAAGTTGACCGGTGGCGGATGGCGATTGTTTTTGAATGCCGCGGCCGGCGGAAAAACCAGCAAGGCAAATAACAACAATAGTGGCAACCACTGAATTTTGACGCTCAATCATCAGCAACTCTCCGCCACAAACAGACGAGCCGAGCCCACCTTCCCTATCTAAAAGACTTTCAATCTCGAGCCGTTATTTCTACCCTTGAAAGCTCTCAAGCAACCATAGACATGCTCGTTATCCGCGACCAGATGCGGCAATATCTTCAACAGTGTTTGCGGCGTATAAGCGTTGATGCCTCCCGGTTCAATAGTAATTTTCCTAACCTGTGCCGGGCTGGGCACATTGAGCAGCGGATCATCGCCGGGTATGTTTTGTTGCGCCATGATGGTTATGCATGAGCAGCAGAGGACCAGGAGGAGCAACACGAGCCTCGATGCTGGAGAAACGGCGGGCACAGTGTGAGAACGCCGGGAGACGGGAAACTTGCGCGGGATGAGGACGGTACGCCCGCGCTTCCGGTTCGGCTTTATCAGCCCCGCTCCCTGCAACGCCTGCTTCACCTAGGTGTAGCAGCGCTCAGATCGGACACTTCATGTGTTAATTCGATCGGACATATCAGGTGCTAACGACTCTAAGACTGGGAGGCAATGCCAATCCTCCGAAGCTGATGTATAAGGGCAAGGCGAAGCAAGCTCAGACCTTAAATCCGCCGCAAATTCATGCGTTGATCGTCATCGCTCAGTTAGGCAATCGAGCTCACAATGGACACGTACGTGCAAGCGGTGACGGACGAAAAGCGAGAGGAGCAGAATAAGGCCGTGAAGATGGTTCTTCCAGGTATTCGCAGGGTAGCGATCTAGTTAATGGACCTTCCTGGACTCGCGGCGAAATGATGGGATCCAATCAGTCCGTAGAATATTGGCGTCCCGTACGGGAGTCGAACCCGCGTGGCCGCCGTGAAAGAGAAGCGACCTGTTGTAATTCGAAGGAACTTCGCGGCATGGATAGCACTCTACCGCATTTGAAAGACTCATGGGAACGCTTATTGGACTCTCAGTGGACTCGCGCTTTACGTGGTTGTAGATTCTCTTCGGCTGTTACTGCATTGGAGTTTAAGCAGTGGAGATCATCGGGACAGCGTTGAAGAATTGCAGGTGGGGCGAATTGTTTTCAACCTCCTGGGAATAACTCGCTCAGAACTTCCCTTATTGCGAGTAGATTTTCTTTGACGAGGTAGTGGCAGGCTCCGGCGCGCTCGGCCGTGTGGCGCAATCTGTCGTCATCGTAGTCGGTAACGATGATGACCCTCGCATTCGGGTAGGCGGCGCAAATGTTGCGCGTAGCGGTGATGCCATCCATCTTGCGCATCTTTATATCCATCAACACACAATCCGGCTGGTTGGTGGCATAGGCCGCAAGGGCTTCAGCGCCGTCGCTGCATTCGTGGATTGTTTCGGCCAGGTCTGCGACGGTCCTCCGAATCAGGCGGCGCATCCGGTCGTTGTCTTCCACAATCAAGAGTTTCATCAGTTCCCACTGTTCTATCTTGTTCGCGACAATTGGAGATAAACTTTGTGCGCGAACAATTTTCCCCACAGTCTGACCGTTGGCTATTGCCCTTACGCCAGAAGTTAAAGCCTGGATGACTTCTACTTGCACACATCCGCGTTCGGATGATCGAGACACACGAGTTTCCTCAAGGCATCAATCTGGTTTTGTTGCTTTCTTATCTGGTCCCGCTGCTGCTCGATTTGCGACTGCTGTTCTTTGAAGGCGTTGACGAAGGCGACGCTCAAGCGGTCGTACTTGACGCCTTCGACCTGGCCTTTCGAGTTGTAGATGACAAACAGCGGGTTGATGGCCGCGACCTCTTCGGCGCCAAAGCCGACGTCACGCTGTCCATCTGTTTTCCAATCGAAGCTGATTGGGCGAAGTCGGCTGATCAGCTTCAGGCCCGACGAGAAGGGCGCGATATTGGTCTTGTAGCGCAGAGAAGATGAGCAGTCTGCGATTTGATTCGAAGCGTTGAGACAAAGCTTCGTCCTGCCGGCCGTGCCGAGCGTCGCGACGGTGAGGCTGCCCGGCACTTGCACTGTGTCGATGTCCCTGCCAAGGACGACTGTGTTGTTTAATCTGACGACGGAGCCCGCGCCGACGGCGGTCGCGTGGTCGAGGTTGTTGCTGCCGACGTTGGCGAAGCTGCCGATGAGTGTGTTGTTCGTCCCCGTGCTGTTGCCCGCCCTGCCCGCGCCCACGCCGAAGAACGAGTTGAAGTCGCCCGTCGTGTTGCTGTTGCCTGCGTCCTTGCCGAAGAACGCGTTGAAGTCGCCCGTCGTGTTGGTCTGCCCTGCCCACATGCCGAAGAACGAGTTGTAGGCGCCCGCCGTGTTGCTGTTGCCTGCCTCCCTGCCGAAGAACGAGTTATAGTTGCCCGTCGTGTTGCTGCCTGCGCCGAAGCCCGCGAAGAGGTTGTACCCCGCCGCGCCCAGCACCCGAAGGCCGCCGATGTTGTATTGCGTTGCGGCATTCACAGTGTTGCCGGAGAGCGTCCCGTCCGCCGTGCCGTTGCCGCTGATATTGAAGTTTGACGAGGCCTGCTGCGTCGTCGTGTTCTGCACGTAGTTGGCGCTGCCGGAGGGCAGGCTGCCGGTCAATGTCCCGATGACGTTGAGATTGCCTGGCACTTGCACGATGTCGGCGCCCCTGCCGAGGACGACCGTGTTGCTTGATGAGACGACTGAGCCCGCGCCGACGGCGGTCGCGTGGTCGAGGCCGTCGCTGCCGACGTTGGCGTTGCTGCCGATGATGGTGTTGCTCGCCCCCGCCCCGTTGCCAGCGCCTGCGCTCCTGCCGACGAACGTATTATCACTGCCAGACGTGTTGCCTAAGCCTGCCTGCGCGCCAAAGAACAGGTTACTGAAGCCAGTCAAGTTGTTTAGTCCTGCGCTCCTGCCGAAGAACGAGTTACTGCCGCCCGTTGTGTTGCCCGCGCCTGCGCCCACGCCGAAGAACGAGTTCTCGTCGCCCGCCGTGTTGCTTTGTCCTGCGACCAGGCCGAAGAACGCGTTAGCACCGCCCGTCGTGTTGTTTAGTCCTGCGCTCCTGCCGAAGAACGAGTTACCACCGCCCGTCGTGTTGCTCAAGCCTGCGCTCCTGCCGAAGAACGAGTTATCACCGCCCGTCGCGTTACCCGCGCCTGCGCTCGCGCCGAAGAACGAGTTAGCGCTGCCCGCCGTGTTGTTG
The DNA here is from genome assembly GCA_003222845.1 of Acidobacteriota bacterium. GTDB lineage: Bacteria > Acidobacteriota > Blastocatellia > Pyrinomonadales > Pyrinomonadaceae > UBA11740. The sequence continues at coordinate 4,389 of QHXG01000155.1, forward strand.
ATGCCTGCGTTCGCGCCGACGAACGAGTTAGCGCTGCCCGCCGTGTTAATTTGTCCCGCGCCGATGCCCGCAAACAGGTTGTTCCCGGCCGCTTTCAACACCCGATTGCCGCCGAGGTTGTATTGCGTTTCGGCATTCACCGTGTTGCCGGAGAGCGTGCCGCCCGCCGTGCCGTCGCCGGAGATACTGAAGTTTGAAGACGATTGCGGGCTCGTCCTGTTCTGGATGTAGTCCGACGAGCCGGCCGTCGGCGGACGCGCGTCAGATAGGCGTGAGTCAACCGTCTGCACATACTTACTTGCCGCCACGCCATCAAGGTTCGTCGCGTTGTTTGCGGTGTCGGCAACCGCGGCGCTCAGACTGCGGATCGCGTAAGGCCTCGAGGTGAGTTGCTGGCGCGGTCTGCGGGGCGTGAACGTGGTCTCGCCGGAATACTTGACCCAGACCTCCAGGTAGCGGTCCGCGCCGGGGAAGACATCCGCCCCGAAGTCCAACTGCACGGTGAAGGCGCCGCCTGTCACCGTCACTGCGGGGGGATTTGAGCCGAAGCCATCAAGCGTCAAAGTTGGACCCACCTGATTACCATCCGCCGCAGCGTCGAAGAGCTTGAACTGCATCTCGTAGATGCCGTCGGGAAGTGAGTTAGTGACGGTCAGTCGCCACTGGGAGGTAAACAACGTGGTCTGCGCGAAGGCTGCGCCGGTACCAAGAAAAAGGACCAGGCACGCGAGACCGAGAAATGATTTAGCAAAAGGGTAAAGGTGTTGCATTGGTGACTCTCCTTTTTTGAGATAATTAAGAACAACGCATCAGATCAACTCAAAACATTCGTCTGTTTCCTCGTATGGTGTCGGCAATGCGATATCACGCCTCGAGGAACGGCTCTAGTTCAGCCAAGCGGTAAAGCCGTCCGCGCCGGGACTGCAGTTGTAGCCGCCGATGCCGCCACTGGCGCTTAGTTTCAGGCCCGCGGGCTGGGCTGTAGTCGTGATCACAACGACCACACCACCTCCACCACCACCGCCATACGGGCTAGGGCTACCACCGCCGTTGGCGCTGATCGTCGTTGCGCCGCCGGAAACGACAACGGTGCGTGCGGCTACGACGACCACACCACCACCACCACCACCACCACCGGCATAGGGACCGACACCGCCGCCGCCGCCGCCGTTGACGACGGCGCCATCCAGGGAGCGGCCGCTAAGCGCCTGAAGCGCCGAACGGAACACGCCGCCGCCGCCGACGGAAACGTCGGGCGGGCTCGCTACGCCGTTATGAAAATTTTGGAAGCCGCCCCCCGAGCCCCCGAGCGAGTTCGCTACCGCTCCGCCCGAGCCCTCGTACGAGGTCGCTATCGATCCGCCCGCCCCCGAGCCGCCGAGCGTACCGGCGCTAAGTGCCGCACCCCAATCAACGCCGTAGTCGTTTCCGTCACGAGAAATGCGCGCGCCTCTATTCAGCGTCAGCGTGCCGGACACGAACACCCTGAAGCCGCCAGGATTTAAAGTCTGGCCGGATTCAATCGTCAGGTTGTGGTAGTACATGTCCTGCTTGAGCGTCGTGGAGGTTTTGATCGTCACGTCGCCGTCCGAGCCGTCGCCGAACAAGCCGATCCCGTTTTGGGCGAAGGCTGCGCCGGTACCAAGAAAAAGGACCAGGCACGCGAGACCCAGAAATGATTTAGCAAAGATGTAAAGGTGTTGCATTGGTGACTCTCCTTATTGAGTTAGTTAGTCTGTTTCCTCGTGTGGTATCGGCGTGTCGTCTTAGCCTCGAGGAACGGCTCTAGTTCAGCCAGGCGGTAAAGCCGTCCGCGCCTTTACTGTCGGGAAAGTCGGCGGAGCCGTCGCCGCCACTGGCGCTCAGTTTCAGGCCCGCGGGCTGGGCCGTGGTCGTGATCACAACGACCACACCACCGCCACCACCACAGCCGCCGACGCTTTGACCGCCGTTGGCGCTGATCGTCGCGTCGCCGTTAACGACAACGGCGCGCGCGGCTACGACGACAACACCACCACCACTGCCGCCGTAAATCCCGCCGGCGCCGCCATTGACGAGAGCGCCATCCAGGGAGCGCCCGCTAAGCGCCTGAAGCGCCGAACGGAACACGCCGCCACCGCCGGCGGACGCGTCCGGCGGGCTCGCTACGCCGCCATAACCTCTGTCAACGCCGCCCCCCGAGCCCCCGAGCGAGTTCGCTACAGGCTGGGTTGAGTATTGGAGCCAGTTTCCACCCGCTCCAGAGCCGCCCAGCGTACCGGCACTCAGTGCCGCACCAGGGGCATCGTTGCCGTCACGAGAAATGCGCGCGCCTTTATTCAGCGTCAGCGTGCCGGACACGAAGACCCTAAAGCCGTTGGGGTGGAGCGTCTGGCCGGATTCAATCGTGAGGTTGTTGTAGTACATGTCGCGCGGGAGAAACGTGGATTTGGTGATCGTCACATCGAGGTCCGAGCCGTCACCGAACAAGCCGATCCCGTCGGCAGTTCTGGTTTGGGCGAAAGCCGCGCCGGTACCAAGAATAAGGACCAGGCACGCGAGACCGAGAAATGATTTGGCAAAATGGTAAAGGTGTTGCATTGGTGACTCTCCTTTTTTTGAGACAGTTAAGAGCGACGCCCTGGTCGTTGCCCGGAGCGCTGACAGTCCTCGACGATCAAGAGTTGCATCGGTTCGAACTGTTCTTTGTTGTTCACGACAGGCGGAGAATAAGACTTGAGCTGACGAAGGGGAATAGAGTGATACTCACGATCTTACTAGGTAGGAATACACTGTCTTCTAGGTATTTCTACTCAGTTGCGGCTTCTTGCTTCTGCTTTAAGCCAAGAGCCGAAGGAGATGGATGGCAGGTGTAATTCGGTATGTCGCGAAGGAGGTAGGCGAGCGTAAAACAAACAGGGTTGCGAGGTGCTCAACCGCAGCGGGGGCAAGCCACCCTTCCTGACCTGCGAGACGGCCACCTCTGCGGTTTCTCTTATGATTGAAAGGCTATCAAGCTGGAGTGGCATCACTCAACTCAAA
>QHXG01000802.1 GCA_003222845.1 Acidobacteriota bacterium
CGAAATAACGGACGATCGATGAGAAACGAGAAGAGACATAAAGATGGAAGAGCATGTCAAGAGGAGAACCAGCAGAGTCGGGTTTCGATGTTTCATAGACGCCTCCCGCGCCAGAGCCTGAAGATCATCAGGCTCGGGAAGAAATAAGTAACTTGAGGAGAGGCTTCGATTAGGAGAGTCAGCTAAGAAAGACGTTTCGATTTCGCTAAATGTTAACACGTCACGCTATGGTGAGCGTCTGATAGGATGCGCCTCGGTGTTGAAGATCACCTTGTCAAAGTTCAGTGTCTTCGGCGATGCGAAAAGCAAATAGAAATATTTGAATGTCTCGGCGAAGAGGAAGCTTTGCATGGAATCGGATTTTTCTTTCGTCACCACGCTCTTCAGAGCGGCGTAACCTTCGTCGGTGCGGCAGTATTTGACGAAGTCTTCGAACATCGTCTGGCCCATCTGCAAATATGCTGCACTTGAACTGACCGTTCCGTCAGGTCTTTTAATTAATGTCGGAAGGCCGGGCGATCCGATCGAGGCATAGTGATAGAGGTAATAAGTCGACTCGATAATCTCTGGCCGCAGCGGATAGCCTGGCGAGACGATCTCCATCGTTCGGTAGTTGATTTCCTCGGGCTCGATGTCATGCTTAATCCACATCTTGAACGAAGATTCCTGTAGGCGCCGTGCGCGATCTAAGTCGCCGGACAGAGCCAGAGCCGCGGGAAAGAAAGCATCGAGAGCGCCGTACGTTGTCGCCGCGCGTTTGCCCGTATTCATCTCGGCATGGCCGAACCACAGTTCCAAGCCAGCATCCGTTCGAACCTCGTCAGCGAGAAACTTATTTATCGCCCCGATGCTATCGAGCCACATACCATGACAATCTTCATCACGGAAGAGGAGCCAGCACTTCAAAAGGTATTCGTAGTAGCTATCGATCGCGCCGCTAATGTGGCTATCGGTGTCAGTCCACGCGCCCGTCTCGACATTGATCCAAGTGCCGACCAAACCGATCGGCGACCGCCGTTTGTAGATGTCGGCGAGTGCTCGCTTGGCCCTGTCGTAAAAGACAGGACGATGAGTTAGACGAGCGAGCGTGCCGAACTCGATCAGCAGTGTTCCTGCTTCGGCTGGATTCGTTATATTGCCGCGAACCTTTCCCGTTTTCAGATTGACATAGCGATAAGGCAAACCCGTCGGCGAATCAAAGACGGGCAGCAGACGGTTTCCTAAATCTTCCGCGAGATGCAACAGGCGTTTGTCGCCAGTGAGTTGATAACTCGAGAGCAAACCACCAAGCAGCCGAATCGTCACTTCGAAATTCTGAACGTAAACGTCTTTGTCGAACGAAAGATTCTTGGCGATGTACTCGCGCGTGTGATTCGCTTCGTCTTTCAATCCCATTAGGATCATCGTGTCGAGCGCATCGACTGGCGTCATCAGCAACGGCTCGGCGTACCAATCATGATAGGACTTGCTGAGCGGTTTGAGATCGTCATGGCCCCACGCGTATTTTTTGTAACCACTCCAGGCGTGAAGAAATTCCGAGCGAACCTGCGCCGCGAGTTGTTCCTGGCTCACGCCCGCCTGCAGGTTCGCGGGTGGCAACGCGGAAATGATCAGAAGAAATATTATTCGTCTGCTCACGTTTGTACCATCTTAGCGGCTTGCGAGTGATTGTTACTCGACGAGGACGCAAATCTGACTCGCTGGGAATGGCACGCCATTCTCTCCTTTGCTCAACCAAACCATGATCGTGTTAATTCCCGGTATTCTTGAGAGTGGAACGCGCACGCGAAAGTTTCTGCCAGCCAGCATTTCGATCTCTCCTTTGGTGCCATCGGTGTAAAGCAGGCCCGCCGGCAAACGTGGCTGAAACGACTCGCGCTCGTCAGGCATACCATATGAACGCGCCACGCGCAGCCATTCGATTTGGGGAGGCGTTGGCAGTGGCTCGTAATAAACGTCAACCCCCGCCAACTCATTCTCAGGATTGAGCACGCGGCCACTGAATAAGACCGATTGTTTAGGCTTCACTCGTTGTGGAATTGGATCGACACGCACATATTTTGCGACATAAAGCTCGGCGAGTCTAAGGTGAAACCCTTGCAAAGCGATTCCGAATCCGACATGTGTGTGCACCGGAAAAAGAATGGTTCGACGATGGCCATCATTGGGCGGCTTCTCGTTGAGCATCGAGAGATGCATGTCATGCAAGTCTTTGAGCACGCCCGTCGGTGCGAGCGACTGGCTGTTGTCTGCTGCCGAAGCGTTTTCTTGCACGGCGTCGGTTCCACCCGCGAATGAATAC
>QHXG01000803.1 GCA_003222845.1 Acidobacteriota bacterium
AAAAGGAATAGACAAGATTACGAGGATTGCATGATACGCGGGGCGAGGAAATCAGCAAAAGGAAAACTTGCTTGGAAGGTGCCTAATCGATATCAATAGGTGGAAGCAAGCGCGAGGAGCGAAAGATTGTGAGAATCTTGACGACTTCGCCGGTTCGATAAACGATGCGATAGGGCGATTTGATTAGTTCGTAATGCGGTGAATCCCGCGCGATGTAGTCGTAAATGGCTTGAAGGTCGTCGGCTGCCTGAAGTGTCCACCGAATTTCGATCACTTTAGAAACCTTGATTTGATTTCTTCATGAGCGATCGTTTCACCCTCTGACTCCTCCAGGCCCCGTTCGATTTTCGCGAGGAAATAGAGACGCTCCATTGCATCTTCGACAGTGGCGTCGTCCGGAAGATCTTGAACTATTCGAACGATTTCACTTTTTACCAGCGACTCTTCCATGATGTCCTGAGCGTAGCATATTTAGCCGACTCGTCGCCAAGTTTCCACGTGGCTAAGTCTAAGTTGGCTTTCTTGATTCTTTAACGCAACAACTTAAAAGCATGCACCCAGTCGTTCTGTAAGAAACCCGGAATGCACCCGTTGCGGTGAGCAGGCCGTGCACCATCAAGCGCCCCTGCTCGTCGGGCTTAACGTGATGAACGCCTTCATCGCCCGACACCCGGTTGAAAAGACGAATGTCCTCTTCAGTAAATGTTCGCTCCCAGGTGACGACGTCGCCGATTTTCATTCTCTCGCTCAGATCAACGTAATCTACAGACGCAAGACTATCTTGGCAATCGTGAAATAGATTACCAGTGCGCCAAGACATTGTCGGTGAGCAGGTCTCTTATTCCCTCTGGGAGAGGGCCAGGGTCAGGGCGCGAAGCGTAGAGAAAAAAGAAAAGGGTGTGGGGTAGTTCGCTGTGATCGCTAATCCCTCACCCCAACCCTCCCAAAGGGAGAGGGCGTTTAGAAGAGGGGGACTAGGCTTAACTACCGACCAAAACTACCGAAAAAGTTTTGGCGCACTGATGGATTACCAGCTTGGCGCACTACGTGTGAAAGGTTTGGTGACTTTTGGCTGAGAATCTCGTAACCTATCGCCGCTCACCTCAAGAAAAGGATCCGCTATGCCAATGAAGTATTGAGAGCGATCGAAGAAGTTTTTTCGAACTGAGCAATGACCAGAAGGATTTGTAAAGTCACTCGCGATCAAGGTTCCCGGGTGCAGCGCACGATGCTCAGGTTCCTTTTGCTCACGCTTTGTGCCTCATTTGTCCGCAGCGCATACCCAGGAATCGATCAATGTCAAGGATCGGCAACCACCAGTTCTCCGATCGTTTCAAGGATAATTCTTGCTGACAAGTCGCATCGGTTCAAGATTCGAACCATTACGGCCGGTGTCAATCTTAAGAACACATCCGATCTCGCAACGGTCGAATCGGCAATACAATTTCTTCAGAGTGCCCGGAAGAAATTCGAGAATGAAGGCTACGAGATTCAGACTCTGCGCATTGCTACTCAGCCGTTACCGGAATATCTCAACGGTAAATCCAGACGAGACGCGCTCGCTGATCTAAAGAAGATTGACCAGGTTGTCTCTGCTAAGAATGTGCTGCTCAGTATTGGACCCGTCATCACGGACGATCGTCACGACGCGGAGTTCCCATCGTGGGCCGCTCAACTTGTACGGGAAACGAAGAATATCAATTTCAGCGTTGCCGTCGCGTCACTTGAGCAAGGAGTTCACAGTCAAACCGCGCTCACGGCCGCCGAAGCAGTCGTGGCGATCAGTAAGAATAGTCCCGGCGGCGAAGGCAACTTCCGTTTCACGGCGGCAGCAAATTGTCTTGCAGGTACGCCATTCTTTCCGGTTGCTTATCATCGAGGTTCCGCCGCATTCAGCATCGGCCTGGAGACGCCCGGTCTGTTGCAAGAAGCATTTGCAGAAAGTAAAGACATCGACGAGGGAAAAGCAAAGCTCAAGACTTTATTGGAATCGGAACTTGGGCCAGTCGAAAAGGAGGCATCAGCAATCGCGCGCAGCGAACATCGTGAATACCTGGGAATCGATGTCTCGCCGGCGCCTTCAAAAGAGAAGAGCATCGGCGCTGCCATCGAGGCGCTGACAAGAGTTCCGTTTGGGAGCGCTTCAACTCTGGCTGCGTGCGCGGCGATTACGGATGTGCTTAAAAACCTGAGGATCAAGACCTGCGGCTATTCCGGGTTGATGCTGCCCGTGCTCGAAGACCCGGTGCTGGCTACCCGCGCCGCCGAAGGACGATACAGCGTCCGCGAGCTCTTGCTCTACTCCAGCGTCTGCGGCACAGGCCTCGACGTGGTTCCTTTGGCCGGCGACACCTCAGCTAATGAACTCGCTGCCC
>QHXG01000156.1 GCA_003222845.1 Acidobacteriota bacterium
TCGTCAAACCATTTTCCAGCGCCGGAACCAATTTCGCCGGTTCATCGAGCGGACGAAGAAACCCCAACACCACCGCGCCCTTTTTCAAACCACTAAAATCTTCGGGCGCAGGCCGATTGACGACAACCATTACGTCCGCCGATTCAAGCAAGACCTTTCGATCCTTAACAATACTCGCGCCCACGGCTGCGTAATCATCATCAGTGCGCGCTGCGCCCAAACCCGCGCCGCTTTCAATCGAGACCGATGCCTTCGACTCGATCAGCTTCTCCACCGATTCAGGCATCAACGCCACCCGCGACTCGCCGTCTCCGGTTTCATTCAGCACCGCAATGTTCATTTATGGTTTAGCCCGGATCACCGAATCGGATGAAGTAGGAATTGCGAACGCGGAGTATAACATGCACTTCGCTTAACGCGACGTGACGGCGCTGACATGTTTATGGGTTTTGTAGTCCTCGGCAAAATTGAAGGTGTCTAATTTGAAATTTCGTTTCCCCGTTTGTGGCACGGAATATATTTTGAAGCATTGAATTTGACTACGTTCGTTAGACATTTTTATTGGGTACAATTTTGCCACTAGAAAGGTTTGTATTCACGCTAGCGTTAATTTTCATTTGACTCAAGATCAATAGTTTCTTTACTATGTCACTGACGCGGTCACTGGACTCAAGTGAGCGATTTATTTTTGAGAAGAAATTCGCGGATTTTGATTATCTTGAAAGTAATCCGGGATTATCCAGTTAGCTGTAATTGTAAGAGAAAGGAACCTAAGGAAAAATGAGTTCATGGCTAAGATGTTCTTTAGAACCGGGTATGTTCCCCGGGGAATATGCTGTCGAAATGGAAACGTCGGAGGCTGGGAGAATCTCACTTTTTGCGCCTGAAGATAAAGTTAAAGCAGATCAAAGCTTGGTACGCGTGGAAGTACTTCAGGATAACAATGGCGGCGGGGTTATCGTGTGTCTTCCCGCTCCTGCGTTTGAGATTTCGTCTCGAACCGTAAAAGTACCCCAAAACTCCCTTGTTCGATTCGAATGATCCTCAGCAATGTAGAAATCCAAAAGGCAATTGATGAAGGTCGTTTAGTAATTGCCCCTGATCCTCAACCTCGCGCATGTGAAGAACCTAACTGTCCCTATGACACAACCGCAGTGGATCTTCACTTGGGCTCAGCGCTCTCAATCCCGCGTTCTGGTCCATTTAATTACGATCTAAGACAACCAGGCATTGCAACGTTTCTTAGCCACAATTGCGATCACATAGAGATACCCGCTGCGGGATATGTACTCGCACCGAGAGTGTTCGTTCTAGGACGGACTCTTGAGAAAGTAACTCTGCCGCTTAAAGCAGGACAAAGCCTTGCTGCAAGAATAGAAGGTAAGAGTTCATTTGCAAGGTGTGGGTTGTTAGTCCACTTTACCGCCCCGACCGTTCATGCAGGCTTTGACGGTACGTTGACTCTCGAAATGATTAACTTAGGTAACGCGGGCATATCGCTGTTTAAAGAAATGCCGATTTGTCAGTTGATCCTCGAAGCCGTTGCTGGAGATCCTCAAGTACATCCTAGCCAATTCCAAGGACAAACCACTCCTGCCGGAACCTCAAACACCTAACTCTACTCCGAACTCTCTGTGGATGACGTAACGTCAAACTAGGACACCGCCGGCAAATTGGTAAACTTGCGGCACGTGAGAGCGGCATCTATAATCCGAGAGTCGCTTGCGGCGCATTGGTGTAGTTGGTTAACACGCTGCCCTCTCAAGGCAGAGATCACGGGTTCGAGTCCCGTATGCGCTGCCAATTTTTTCAAGAAGTGAGCAAGAGAGATGACCCGAATGAGAAACACCCTGCTACTTTCCGGGCTGTTAGGATTTGTGGTGCTGAGCTTCGTTGTCGGCCATGCGGTTATTCCGCTGATGGCTAACGCACAGTCCCCGGACACCAAGGTTAGCTACGCTCCCATCACCAGTGGCGATTACAAGATTGATCCGGCGCACTCCACTATCGGCTTCTCCATCCGCCACGTTGAAATTAACTGGGTGCGTGGCCGCTTTAAAGATTTCGTTGGCTCCATTCACTACGACGAGGCGGACATCACAAAGTCCTCTGTGGAATTCACTGCCAAGGTCGAAAGCATCGACACGGGCGTGGAAGCACGCGACCGGGACCTACGTTCGCCGAACTTCTTCGAAGTGGCGAAATATCCGGAGATGACCTTTAAGAGCACGAGCGTAGAACGCAAAGGCAAGGACAGCTACATCCTGCACGGCGACTTTACGCTGAAGGGTGTGACTAAACAGATCGCGCTTCCTTTCACAATCACGGGCGCAATCAAGGACCCTCGCGGCAACACCCGCATTGGCATCTCAGCGCAGACGAAGATCGACCGAAGGGACTATGGCATTACCTGGGGCCACACGCTTGCGGCGGGCGGCTTTGACGTCGGCAACGAAGTCACGATCGAACTCAACCTTGAGGCGGTGAAGCCTGCACCCAAACCCGCCACTCAGTAATTGCCGCGCGACACAATCAACGATCTTTGTAGAATCGGCAAGAGTGCGGACGGGACGTCCGCGCTCCCAGTGAGATGTCTGGAGGCGCGGATTTGAAGAGAGCACATGACCCTCTGACTACTCGCGATGCGTCTCAAGCTGCGGCGATCAGGTCGCATCCACCACCCCAAGCGGGCTGCCCGCTTGGGGACCCGGTCCGCTCCCTGTTCTGTAACGCGTTACTGCTTGTCGTACACCGCGGTGTTAGTAACCCACTTGCCTTTCGAATCCTTTCCGGTCGTGGTAACAGTGCGATGTTTGCCGTCGCGTGAGACGGTAATGCGGCCGGTTAAAGTAACCTTGCCGGCTTTCTTGGCGGTTAGACTCAAGACGCGGCTGCTGACCTTTCGGTACGCGCGCTGGTCTGAAGTTGGATCGCCGGTTACAGCGTAGTATCTGCCGTTGAACTTTCCCGTCCACTCGTTATGCGTCGCGGCGCCGGTGCTATCGGTGCCGTCCACGGTAGCCTTCACCATGTCGCCGACGGCCTCATAAATCACGGTGTTGTTCTTGGTCGCGCCCGGGCCGAACTTCGACTTGGCCTCGTTCAACTTCCAGGTTCCCATCTGCGGGTCGTCGGCTGAGCACACCACAATTCCACCAAAAAATACTGCCAGAGTTAGGACGATCACTTTTAGTTTCATTACGCCTCCTACTTCGCTACCAGATGTTAGAGCTGATGGTGCGCGCGATTCTAGTGCTCGAGGGTCTCTTCGTCAATGAGCTTAGATTCGGGTAAAGGTTAATGCGAGATGCCCTCTTAAGGGAGAGATCACGGGTTCCCGTCCCGATCACTCTGAATGAGCGGCCACCATTTTCAGTGGCCCTTTTGTTTGCGGGTGTTTAGAGTACCGACTTCAGTCGGGCATTTCGTAAAGTCGATCGGGCCTTGGAATTAAGCGAAAAGCCCAACTGAAGTTGGTACTCTAAACGCCGTCCGCCGAAGTCTTGAGATGCTCCTCATGTTAATATAGTCATCCACCCGGCATCGGTTCCGATCAAGAATAAGACCATGATCACTTTTCGAAAACATCGCTTCGCATTCATGCTCATGAGCCTCAGCATCGTAATTACCGCGCTCGTTCCGCTTTTTCTGATCGCCGGTTGCCATACCCTTCAGCAGACGCCGCAGGAGTTGAAAGCGCGCGAGACTTTGCGCGCGATGACTCGCGGCGGGGTGTTGCCGGCGGAGGATGCGGTCGCGCGCATCGAATCGGATTTTCCTAAGACAACGGCGGGCAGCCTCGCGAGAATTGTTCATGCGCGAATCAAACTCAATGCGAAAGACTTTGCAGGCGCCGCGGCTTTGCTGGATTCAAGTGCGATTCGTGATTACACAGTGATTGGCGATTACGCGTTATGGCTGAGTGCGGGCGCCCTCGAGCAAGCGAATCGTCGCGTCGAAGCGCGCGCTGCTTACGAACAACTCGCGCGCGATTATCCGTCGTCGTTGCGAGCGCGTGAGGCGACGCTGCATGACGCGCAGATGTTTATGCAGGATGGCCAGGCTGCTGCCGTGCCGGTAGCTCTGAAGCAACTTGCAGCCAAAGACGATGCGGCCGCGTTGTTGTTAGCCGCGAAAGCGTTTGAGCAAACACGAGACTCGACGCGGGCGCTCGCGGCGTATCGACGGATCTATTTCTTTGCACCTGCATCCGCTGAGGCTCAGGAAGCGTCAGCAGCCCTTTCACGTCTAAATTCCGCGCTCTCGCCGACCACTACCGAAGAAGCGATCACACGCGCCGAAAAACTTTTCACGGCGAAACGTTTCAGTGAAGCATTTGACGCCTACACGGACGCCTTCGTTCGTTTTCCAACTAGCGCAACCCCCGAATTGCAGGCGCGCCGCGCGATCGCCGCCTCCAACGCGCGACGATATGCGGACGCAACTGCAGCTCTGACAGCCACGCCCGCGCCTATCGGCGAAGCGCGCGCCGAAGCAATGTTCAACCTCGCACTGGCGTATGGCCGCGCGAAGCAATGGGCGCAGGCGCGCAGCATGGCTGACGAACTACATCGCGCTTTTCCGAGCAGCGCCTGGTCGACTCGTGCATTTGTGCAACTCGGCCAGCGAGCCGAAGAAGCGAAGGACGACGTCAACGCTAGTTATTTCTATCGTGCCGCTGTTAACTTCTATCCCGGCGCCGTGGAAGTCACGCCGGCCCAGTTTTATATCGCTTGGCAAGCACACGAAGCGAAGAACTTCGCGGAGTCATCGAGACTTCTGACTGAGCATCTCGCCGTCTACGCCGATCGCAACACAGACTTTCGCGGGAAAGCCGCGTACTGGGCCGCGCGCGATAGTGAGCGCGCCGGCAAACTTGCGGAAGCGCGCGCGATCTATGAAGGCTTGCAAGCTCGCTACGACGCAAACTGGTACGGCTATCTCGCGAAGCAACGGCTCGAGAACATGGCTCGCAACGGCAACGTGCCGCAAAAGGATTTTGCCGCTGACTCTCAAGTCGGCCGCGCTATTGAGAATCTGAAAACCGTGACGGTCGCGGAAGAACCGCGCTGGCCGAGTGATGACGAACACCGCGGCGAGAACGATCCGCGCGATCGTCCCGGCTATGCGATCGCGAGAGCTGAACAGCTTTCGACCATTGGCACTGACGATTGGGCGCTGGAGGAACTCGCAGCCGTTTCATCCATCGCGCCGTCGAGCCCCAGAATCAATCTGGCGATCGCTAAAATCTATCGCGCGGAAAATGACAACGTGCAAGCGCTGAACTATCTGAAGCGCAGTTATCCTGACTATTCACAGATGAAACCGGAAGAGATGGGAACTGACGAATGGGACGTTTTCTATCCGCTCTCCTACTGGGAGATCATCACGCAGGAGTCGCGCGCGCGCCATTTGGATCCATATCAAGTGGCCGGCTTAATTCGGCAGGAATCAGTTTTCAATCCACGGGCGGTCTCACCAGCGAAGGCTTACGGGTTGATGCAAGTCGTCGTGGACACAGGAATGCTGACCGCGAAGAAGTACGGCGTGGGTCGCACAATCACGATGGAATCGTTGTTCGAGCCGCGTTTGAATATTCAACTGGGCACAGCGTACCTGCGCGATCAAATCGATAAGTATGGCCGCATCGAATATGTTGCCGCGGCTTACAATGCCGGCCCGAATCGCCTGGTCCAATGGCGCGCGACGTTGCCGCTGGCACTCGATGAGTGGGCGGAAGCCGTGCCGTTTCGCGAAACACGCCTCTACATTCAAGGAGTGGTGCGCAACACGCTGCAATACAAACGGCTCTACGACGACAACGGACAATTTCGTGCCGAAGTCGGAGCCCGCGCTATTTATCCAGCGCCAATGAGCACACCCGCGCAACCTGCAAACTCAACGATCCGCCTCCGGAAGTTAACCGGCGAAGAAGAAGAATAGCTTGTCCGCTGATTACGCAGATTTCACAGATTTTATCCGGCCATTAAGGCAGTAAGTTAAGATTCTTAATCTGAGTAATCTGCGTAATCGGTGGATAATTTTTGCGGTACAATGCTGCCCATGTACGTGCTCAAAGTCCGCTCACATCAACGCGAAGAACTGGTTGAATTCACCGACGAAGTGCGGAGCAAGTTGAAAGAATCAGAAGCCAGGGAAGGCGTCGTGGTGCTTTACGTGCAGCACACGACAGCCGGACTGACGGTCAACGAGAACGCTGATCCGGACGTGCCACGCGACCTGCTGCACGCGCTGCGCACGCTGATTCCGCAACATGGCATGGGCTTCCGTCACGGCGAAGAGAACTCGGATGCCCACATCAAAGCGAGCCTTGTCGGTTCATCAGTCACTGTGCCTTTTAAAGATGGCGAGTTGCTGCTGGGCCGTTGGCAGGGAATCTTTCTTTGCGAATTCGATGGCGGCCGAGAGCGGAGAGTGATTATGATGATTCGTTGAATACAAGATTTCCTCATCCGAGCACGCACGTCCCCACTCTGCACTTCGTTCCATATTCCGGAACCAAATACTAGCTGCCGGCGTCTAAACGGCAGAAGACCCACAGTGAAGGAGAGCATAAACAAATGAGAAAGTTATTTACATCCATACTATTAATTGGCACATGTCTGTCGCTGATCGTCGCGGCCGGTTGTGCAAAGAAGACAAATCGCACTACCAAGGTGACAGTCGCTGGTGAGGCGACCACGCGAGTTGAACCAGACACGGCTGTGCTCGTGCTCGCAGTTGTAACAGAGAGCGCGCAGGCAATCACAGCTCAGCAGGAGAACGCGCGCAAGAGTGACGCTGTGACGACCGCCGTAAAGAACCTGGCTGGTTCAAGCGCCGAAATTAAGACGAGCGATTACACGCTCCAGCCGCAGTACAATTATCGCGAGAATCAATTGCCAAAGATCATCGGCTACGATGCACGTAACAGCGTCATCGTTACGACCAGCGATTTAAAGAATGTGGGCGCGTTGATCGATGCCGCTTCACGCGCGGGTGCGAACAGCATTGATAGCGTCTCGTTCACTCTGCGACAGACGAGTCCTGCGCGCGGGCAAGCTTTGGCTGATGCTACCCAACAAGCAATGAACAAAGCCCGCTCGATCGCACAGGCTCTGGGCGGGCGAGTTTTGCGCGTGGTGGAGGAGAATGAAGGCTCAACCGTAGCTGCTGAACCTCAAGCTTATGATATGGCCGCCCGCGAGACTATCAACACAACCAAAATGATGCCGACGCCAATCACTGCTGGACAATTGAGCATTAGGTCGAATGTTCAGTTGATCGTCGAAATTGAGAGTTAATCCTGGCCAGTTTGGTTCATCATGTCGGCAAACTTGTCGACCTCTTCGCGGGTGTGTTCCAAACGCCGGCGGCTCTCGAGATAAGCCTGCCATTGTGGGGTTTGGGTCAGCGCTTTCGTAGTGTCTTGATCCAGAGCTTGCGCCATTAGCGCGATTAGATCGCTGACCACGCGCGTATGATCAAGCAGCGATTCGATAATCGAGTGCGCGAGTTCGGATTGATCAGAATCGGACGTGCCCGCTCCGCGCGAATCAGTTTGATTGTCAGTCATGTGATGATCGTCGTTTAGAGGCGGGCTATCGCCCGCCATTTTGAGATTAATCAAATTCCGGCGGGCCGCAGCCCGCCTCTAAACCGGTAATTCGAACTAATCCTCATACCAACTTCCTCGAATCAATGGAAGCTCGGCAACTTCACCCGCGACTTGGGTTTCATCTACAGAGGCTTTCACTCTCGTCCCAGGCGCCAGATAATCGAACTTGAGATAACCCAGCGCTATGGTCTGATTGAGTCGCGGGGAAAAAGTAGATGAAGTCACGCGACCGATCTCTTTGTCATCGACCGACAAAACCTTCGCGTCTCGCTTCAGTTCGGCATCCACTCCAAAAATCATCCCGGTTAGTTTCTTGGCGACATGGCCCCGATGCTTGATGCGAACGATTATCTCCTGACCGAGATAACAGCCTTTGGTAAAACTCACTGCCTCGTCAAGATTCGCTTCCGTTACCACGGTTGTCTCGTCCATGTCGACACCGTAGCGGGGAATGCCGGCTTCGATGC
>QHXG01000801.1:0-1062 GCA_003222845.1 Acidobacteriota bacterium
CGTTTCATCGAAGACGTGGGCTTTGCAAATACGCTGACAGATGGCCGTCGGGCAGGTCCATCGTTGTACATCGCAGTATGCGGTCGCCGCGATGTTAGTTTGCCCCGCAGCAATCAGAACGAGGCAGAAGGACGAAGAGAACCAGAGATCAGAGGTCTTTTCGTGCGCCGGAAAACCAGCAGCCAGAAGATCATCGAAGCAGATGTCAGGTGTCAGACGCCGCGGCAGCTTTCGACCGCCATTTATCTTCATCGACGCCGCGGATGAGGAGCCACAGGATCATGATTACCACACTCAACAGACCAACGGGGGCGGCGAACGTGAACACACGGGAGCCGAGCGGTGGATAGAGAAATGTCAGCCAGCATATTCCGCAAATCATCGACAACACGCCCAGCCAGCGCGGCAGAAAGGTTGAACGGAAAATCAGGTAGCCGTTCAGCGTCACTGAGAAACCAAAAAATGCCATGGCGGTAGCGGCGCCGGTGTTATTCACTCTCAGGAGGATAAGCGCGATCGATTGCACTTGTTCAGACGTGAAGCCGCTCAACGCCGGAGATCCGGTATGGAGCAGCACCCACAGCGGAGCAATAAAGAAGACGCGGGCAAAGGTCTTGAATATCGCACCGGCGAGGTCGATGAAGGCTGCGACCAAAGCCATGCTGGGGTTCACCGGCCGCAGCAAGACATACCAAAGAGCAGTGTTCGCGACATTGCACGCCATTTCGATGAGATAGACCGTGAAGCCCAGTTGGAACAGGCCTTTGTGCGCCAGGATGTTGTTCGCGGTCGTCGCGGCGTTGCTGAAATCAATTAGTCGGTTAGCGACGAGGCCTTGCGCGAATACGCCGCTAATTATCAAGAC
Source organism: Acidobacteriota bacterium (assembly GCA_003222845.1). Lineage (GTDB taxonomy): Bacteria > Acidobacteriota > Blastocatellia > Pyrinomonadales > Pyrinomonadaceae > UBA11740. The sequence continues at coordinate 866 of QHXG01000801.1, forward strand.
GAGAGAAAGTAGCGCGATAATGCGGCCGATGAGACGAGGGTGTTGGTGGTTTGATGTCATGGGTGTTGTGAGTCGAAAATCGTGATCCGTAAATAGACGAATCTAGTAACGATGAAATGCGGCGGCAAGTTCTCTCCCCGAAAAGATCGAAGCACATCGCGACCGCATGTGGCGGCGCGACGAAGAGCTCCGCGTTA
>QHXG01000801.1:1165-3009 GCA_003222845.1 Acidobacteriota bacterium
GCAGAAGGACGAAGAGACGCGCCTCACCTGGTACCTCAAGGACGAAGTCATGCGCCGCGGTCGCGTTTACTAGGGATCTTCACTCAATTCGCAACGCAATCTTCCCCAAATGGTGCTCAGTAAGCGCCTTGTGCGCCTGGCTCGCTTCTTCAAGCCGAAACGTTCTGTCTACGTGGACTTCAAACGGACCAGAATCGATCAGGGCGTTGAGTCTGTCGATGAGGGCCGGGCTATTCTCTCCATCATACGCTTCAATTGCGACATCGTCAGGAGCAGTCGGCTCAGGCATCACGCCATGTGGATACGCGATCCGTCCTCCTTTGCGAATCGCTGACAAAGCTCGAACAGTTCTATCGCCTCCCGCTGTGACGAGTGCGGCATCGATTCCGTTGGGTGCGAATTCCTTTGCTGCGTTCAGAACATTATCTCCACGTCCATCGACTGCGCTGTCAGCGCCCAGTTTTTTCGCAAGCTGTACACCGTCGTCACCTGACGCGATGGCGAACACATCGGCACCGATACGCTTAGCGAGTTGTATTGCCAAGTGTCCGATACCGCCACTCGCGCCGATAACCATCAGTGACTTGCCAGATTTCAAACCCAGTACTTTTTCCAAACCCGTTAATGCGGTCAAACCATCAGTGGGCAACACAGCTGCTTGTTCAACTGACAAGTGACCAGGAATGAGCGAAGTATTATCGGCCTTAACCGCAGCATACTGAGCGTAGAACCCACCTTTCGGATTCCCGAGCTCTGCGGCGTAAACACGGTCGCCATCTTTGAAGCGATTTACGTCTTTGCCGACTGCCGCGATCGTGCCTGCTCCATCAGTACCAAGCACGTATGGAAATTTTGGTTTGCTCCCCATTATTTCGACAAACCGGCCTTCCCGTTCAAACGGATCCCACGCCCCGACGCCGGCAGCTTCGACCCGAATAAGAACCTCACGGGCTTCGATTTGGGGGATGGGTAAGTTTTGTATTTTTAATGCCTCGGGACCGCCAAACTTATCGAGAGCTACGGCCTGCATTGTTTGCGCTTTTGCTTGTGATGTTTGTGCCATGATTTTACGTACACCTCTGTCTCTTAATCGTTCAAGGCATTTCGCCAATTCATATATCTTTCGGGATGATCAAATCAGATCAGCAAACGCGGTGCCTGTGGAGACACCAGAGGACCCACTTCATTCTTCATTTCCGATGCAACAAGTTTTCAATCTACAATCCGAAATGCTTATGACCCCACCACTTTCCCTTTTGCTGACCCCGCCGCGCTTATCCCAATCACGACTCCGACTCTCCCGAACAGATCGAAGCACATCGCGACCGCATGTGGCGCCGCGACGAAGACCTCCGCATTGAAAACGCTGTTGACGCCGAACGTTTCATCGAAGATGTGGCTTTGGACCTCATCGGCCTATTTCCCGTTTATTTGATACAATCGCGGCGCAGGAATGTGGTACCAGAATGACAGAACGCGGCAAAATTCACAGTGGAAGCATCGTCCTTGACGAGCCAATCGATCTGCCCGAGGGCACTGAAGTTATTGTTCATGTCGAGCCGGTTATGCATGAGCAACCAAGCGCCGGCAATGGAAATGAATTTGAGAACCTGCCTTTCTTTGGGATGTGGGCAGATCGCGATGAAATGAGTGACAGCATTGCCTGGGTGCGGAAGGAGCGTGATAAGTGGCAACAACGCCTCACGCAGCAGCGCTAATCGATTCAGACGTTCTGATCGACGCTGCTCGGGGGCATCTTGAGGCGAGGGCTTTTCTTAACGACCAGAATCGAGCTTTTCGCGTTCAGATTAGTACTATCTCCGCAATGGAGCTGATTGTCGGCT
>QHXG01000157.1 GCA_003222845.1 Acidobacteriota bacterium
GCTCAGGAGGTTGATAAAGATTCGGAATGCTTGTCATTTGCGCCTCGGACAGAGGCTTCAACCTTAATTGTTCGATCAGAAACTGAATGCGGTCGCGACGCGCGTCGGCATTGAGAGAGTGCGGCGCGTCATAAAGCTTGAAGCGTTTGGGTTCGCTGACCACGGCGGCATACTGGACTGCTCGCTGTGCATTTAGAAATTCTTCCTGTGAGCCATATTGAAGAAACACAACAGCGGGAGCGGCGTGGGAAACATACTTTCCCTGATCAGTCCAGGCATACTTCGCAACAAACGCATCGATCTTTTCCGGGCCGACTTTCTGACGATACGCCTGGTATTCCGGCGTTTTCATGGTGACTTCATCTGACATGGTAGCGGCCATCAGGACGAAGGATTTGAACCTTCTCTCCACGCCGCTCAGGATCGCGCCAACCACCGCGTTATAGCTGTGGCCGACATAGGCAATACGCTTCGGATCGACATCCTTGCGAGCGACCAGCAAATCAACGCCGCGACGAAAATCAACGGCCGTCTGCACCAGGTCCGAAATATCCTGCTCGTTTAGCGGCTCCTTGCTCTCTACATGTCCGGGGCGCGCAATTGGCCCATCGATCAGCAAAGAAATGACACCAGCAGGCGCCAGCGCAATCGCTTCATCCAGAAACTCTCTCCGATTTCGCATGGAAGAGTTCTCCCAATACCAGTGTCCCCAGATCACCGCCGCGAAAGGACCTCGGCCTTTCGGCACTACGAGATACGCAGGCACGCCGCCGCCTTTTGGACTGTCGTAAGTGATGTCATAGACGGTTGCATGTTCGCGTCGGTGAACGCCGATTTGTTTTATGCGAAGCGGCGCCTTTTGATCGTAGTCAAAATGGCTGACGAGCACGGGATCTTGCGCGCGTGACGTGTTCGCGTTGAAGAGAAGAATTCCAATCAAGAAGACGAATTGAACAAGACCAGTTTGTGTTCGCATGCTCTGCACTCTTGAATTAGGCTTTGTTATTGAGCTTTCTAATGTCGCGGCGAAATTTTCGAGGTTCGCCTATCGTCCCTCTTTGACGAAGAGTTCTGAACCGCGAAGCGGTTTCGTTCTTCAGCCCAACGTTGCCGTCGCGGCTACGTTGGGTTAATGAGCGAGGCAATCATACCAACCGCAAGGCGGTTGCGTCAGTCCCAAACGTATCGTTCATCCCATTCGATGCGATGCCGCTGTAAAAGCGCGCGCAGCTCATCCTGAAAGTTGACTTTGCGATGATGCTCTTCCTGACTTTCGATATATCGTTTCACCTCTTCGAGAGGACTCGCTCACCGAGAAATCCGCATAACCGCCTTGCCACTCAAAATCTCGAATCTTATACTCATCTTTCAGCCACAGGTTCGACACCCGCTTCAATTCTTTAACCCATTCAGGTCGAGTAATCGTCCGACCGAAACGCGCTAGGAGATGAACATGATCCTCGACACCTCCGGTTAGAATTGGAGCGCAGCCGAGGGTTTTCGAGATGCCGCCAAGTTGAGCGTGCAATCGTGTGCGAATAACCTTGTCGCGCAGGAAAGGTTGACGGTTCTTTGTCGAAAAGACGAGATGAATGTAAACGGCAGAGAGAGACTGAGGCATTTCACTTTCTCCTTGAACGGCGGGATTGGCGCAACCGCGTCGCGGTTGGATCATAATATCATCGCCGATTCCCAGGGTAGCCGAAGCGGCAACCTTGGGCTGAAGGTCGTAACCGCTTCGCGGTTAGCCCGACGCTTGTCTTTTGAGATGAGAACCATCGATATTGACAATGTCGCGTTCTCGGTGCGACGCTGAATCGTTCCGAACTACAATCCGCGAAAGGAGAACCAATGCGTCTAACTGAGATGGTTTCGTGCTCTGGTTGAGCGGCCAAGCTGGCGCCTAGCGTCCTCGCTCAGGTGTTGAGCGGGCTTGAGAAACAACCATTCGATCCGAATCTGCTGGTCGGTTTTGACAAAGCGGACGACGCCGGAGTGTATCGACTGCGCGACGATCTCGCTTTGGTGCAGACGCTCGATTTCTTCACGCCGATTGTCGACGACCCGTTCGATTACGGGCGTATCGCGGCGCTTAATTCGATCAACGACGTGTGGGCGATGGGCGGTACGCCGGTTACGGCGATGGCGATCACGTGCTTTCCAAAGAAAGGCGTGGACTTTTCGATTCTGAGCCTGATCATGCGCGGCGGATTATCGATCTTGACCGAAAATAAAGTCGCTCTGGTCGGCGGCCACAGCGTCGATAACGAACAGATCATGTTCGGCTATTCAGTGACGGGAGTGATCGATCCAAATAATGTGGCCACGAACGCCGGCGCGCAGCCAGGTGATGTGATCATCTTGACGAAACCGATCGGCACCGGCGTGATTTCGACCGGAATCAAACACGCGAAGGCAGGTGCGGAAGTCGTCGCTGAATCGATCGCGACGATGCTGACGCCGGGTAAGTATGCCGCGGAAGCGATCGGTAAGTTCAGCGTGCGCGCCGCGACTGACGTAACAGGATTCGCTTTGCTGGGCCACGCATGGGAGTTGGCGTGCGCGAGCGGCGTGACGATTGAGATTGATTCAGGGCGAGTGCCTTTGATTAAGGGGGCGCTTGAGTTGGCGGCGGCAGGATTGTTGACGAGTGGCGATAAAACAAATCGCGAATACGTGGGCGCGGAAGTCGAAATCGCCTCAAAGGCCGATCCGAATCTGGTGAAGTTGTTCTACGATCCGCAAACGGCGGGCGGATTGTTGCTTTCGACTTCGGAAGAGAAGGCGAAAGATTTGTTGGCAGAATTGTGCCGGTATTATCCGCGCGCGGAAATTATTGGGCGAGTGATTGAGCGCGGAGAGAAGGCGATTGTGGTTAAGTGATTTCTCCTCTCCTCTGGGAGAGGGCAGGGTGAGGGCCTAGCTAAGAAAAGAGACGGAAACAAATCTCTCCCTGGGTTCTCGTCAGCACCAGCGAGAGGAGAACCAAAATCGTTTGCCGCACTGCTAAGCCCTCACCCCAACCCTCTCCCAGAGGGAGAGGGAGTTAAGCGCAGACTCGAGAGTAATGGATCACTACGATGCAATCATTATTGGTTCGGGCCAGGCGGGAAAACCCCTGGCCACGACGCTTGGGAAAGCGGGCTGGAAGACGGCGCTGATTGAACGCGCTTACATTGGCGGCACGTGCATCAACTATGGCTGCACGCCGACGAAGACGATGTTCAATAGCGCGCGCGTTGCGTATCTCGCGAGGCGCGCTGCGGATTTTGGCGTCCACGGCGGCGACGTTCGCGTCGACATGAAAGAAGTTCGCGAGCGAAAGCAGCGCGTCGTCGAAGAATTCCGTGAAAGCGGTTTGAAGGGAATTAAGAAAACCGAGAATCTCGATCTGCTCACGGGCGATGCTTGGTTCACTGACACGCACGCTATCGAAGTGAAGCTCAACGACGGCGCCGTACGAACTCTCACTGCCGAAAAGATTTTCATTAACACGGGCGGCCGTCCGGCAAAGCCTAATCTGGAGGGCATCGACGAAGCGCCTCCGCTCGATTCAACGTCGATCATGGAACTCGATGAACTGCCTGAGCATCTGTTGGTGCTCGGCGGCGGCTACATTGGACTGGAGTTCGGGCAGATGTTTCGCCGCTTCGGCAGTGAAGTCACAATCGTCCAGCAAGCCAAACAGCTACTCGGTCGCGAAGACCCGGATGTTGCCGAGGCGGTGCGCGAAGTGATGGAAGAAGACGGCATCAAAGTCTTGCTCGACACTAAAGCCGTTCGAGTTAAGAGCGAAGGAACAAAGATCAATCTAATCGTTAGAACAACTGACGGGGAACAAACTCTAACCGGGACGCACCTGCTATGTGCTGTGGGCCGCAAGCCGAATACTGAAGATTTGAAGCTCGCGGCGGCTGGAATCGAAACCGACACGTACGGCAACATCAAAGTCAACCACAAACTGGAAACGAACGTCGCGGGCGTGTACGCGCTCGGCGATGTCAAAGGTGGGCCGCAGTTCACACATATTTCCTACGACGACTTTCGCATCATCAGAACGAACTTGCTCGAAGGCGGCAACGCAACTACGGACGAACGATTTGTGCCCTACACAGTTTTTATCGATCCCCAACTGGGCCGCATCGGCATAAACGAAACCGAAGCGAAAGACAAAGGTCTGAATGTCCGCGTGGCCAACTTGAAGATGAATAGCGTTGCGCGCGCCATCGAGATGAGCGAGACGCGTGGCTTCATGAAAGCAATCGTCGATGCGAACAACCAACAGATTCTCGGCGCCGCCGTGCTGGGAGTTGAAGGCGGCGAGCTGATGGCCATGTTCGAAATCGCGATGATGGGGAAACTGCCTTACACGGTTTTGAAGGAAGGCATCTTCGCGCATCCAACGCTGGCTGAGTCGCTGAATAATTTGTTTATGGCGATGGATAGGTAGCTTGAGTTTGTTCCGCGCACCTGATTAAATTCTTAGAAGTCATGAGCGCTCAACATCAATTTGCAATTTGTGTCCAGAATGAAGGCTATCCGGTTTCACTGGAATTGTGGAAGGTCTATCGAATGCTCCCCGATCGGAGAGCTGCAAAGGATCAATTAGTAAGAATAATCGACGATTCGGGCGAGGATTATCTTTACGACCAAAGCTGGTTTGCTCCGATCAAGTTGCCGCAGGCAGCTAAGGAAGCAATGCTGGCAGCCTCAGGGTAACAATGAACATGACCTCAACGCAGTTACAGCCGTCCGAGACTGAGTGTACTTACGTAGCGGATCTCTATCAGCAGGTTCGCGCCCGCACACTTGAGATTGTTGCGCCGCTGGAGATCGAAGACTATGTCATTCAAACCGCGGAGTTCATGAGTCCGCCGCGTTGGCACATTGGTCACACATCCTGGTTTTTTGAGACGGTGCTGCAAACCTATCAGCCGGGATACCAGACTTACTCGGACGAGTTTCTCTTTTACTTCAACTCTTATTACGAAGGGTTCGGTGCGCGCATGCCGCGACCGAAGCGTGGCACGCGCTCGCGTCCGACTGTGAAAGAGACGCGGCATTATCGCGCGCATATCGATGAGCACATGTCGCGATTCATCGAGAGTGTTAAGACTCGTGAAGATGCAGAAACGATTCTCTCGATCGTACGGCTCGGTCTTGAACACGAGATGCAGCATCAGGAATTGTTGGTTTATGACATCAAGCACTTGCTTTGCGATCAGTTTAATGCGGCAATCTCGCCGGCGCCGGTCTCGACTGAAAGTGTGAACGGGATGGTGGAGGTTGAGGGCGGATTGTTTGAGCTTGGTTATGAAGTACGTTACAGAACCGCGAGCGGTAGCGACCGGCCCCTCGATGAGTACGCGGAGGCTCCTCGCTACCGCTCGGGGTTCTGTAACGACTTTGCATTCGACAATGAGAAGCCACACCACAAGGTCTTTCTCGAAAACTTTCTCATCGATCGTGCGCCCGTGAGTAATGGCGACTATCTTGAATTCATGAACGACGGTGGTTATCAGGATTTTCGCTGGTGGCATTCCGCCGGCTGGGAGAAAGTGAATCTGGAGCACTGGCGAGCACCGCTCTACTGGGAACAGCGAGATGGCGAATGGATGATTCGTGACTTTGCCGGTGTGCATTCTGCCGCAGACAAACTTAACGAGCCGGTTTCTCATGTCAGTTTTCTCGAAGCCTCGGCGTACGCGAAGTGGATCGGCAAGCGTCTTCCGACTGAAGGCGAATGGGAGAAGGCCGCGAGCTTCAACCCTGCGCTCGATTCAAAGCAGCCGTTTCCCTGGGGCAATGCGGCCCCCGACGCAATTCATGGGAATCTCTTTGAGAACCGCCTCTGGAGTGTCGCTCCGATTGGATCATTTCCAGAGGGAAAAACTGCCTACGGCTGTCAGCAAATGATCGGTGACGTGTGGGAATGGACCACTTCCGATTACGTACCCTATCCCGGCTTCAAATCAGAGTTTGACGAATACAACGACAAATGGTTCGTGGGCCAGAAGGTCTTGCGTGGCGGTTCGTTCGCCACACCGCGGGCGCACATCCGCACGACCTATCGCAACTTTTTCTATCCGCACGAGCGCTGGATGATTGCCGGATTTCGTTGCGCGAAAGATAAGTAAAGCAAACTGTTTAGTTTGCGATTTTTGCGATTGAGTCAAGACTGACCGTTTTCATTCACGACGATAGTTCCATTTCCAATCTCGCCAGTCGGCGACGTATCTTGCCTTAACCGGATTATTCAACACATAAGCAATGATGCGATTCCACTCCTCAGCATCCCGGACATAGTGATCGTAACTCTCATGAGCCCAGAACTCGCCCTTGCGCTCCAGCAGCCGATTACATTGAAAAGCGGTATAGCCTTTCAATGACTGCATGATCGAAGCTAGGGAGTGGTAAACGAGATCGCGATGCGTGCTGCCGTCCAAAACGGACTCAAACTTAGCGAACCATTTCCGCTCGAAATCCAATTTGACTCGGTCGTAATGAAAAGGATTTGATTGGCGCAGATGTTCGAGCCATTCACGCTCCTGCTTCCACACGATCTAGGCGTTGGTGATCTTCATCCCAACGCCACGCCGCTTCATTTCCCTGAAGGTGTACGCCACCGAGCCACAAATCGATTCCATTTAGTCTGACGAAATCTTCATCGCCATTCAAAACCGCTTTGCCGTGAGCGGTGATCCGAAACGACGTGCTTAGGAGCTGGCCCGAATCCATTGAGTTAGCATTCCCATCGTTGGTGATTGTGAGTAGCGGATGCGGTCCGTTCCCTAGACTTTTCAACTCAAGAAAGACCTGCGCGTCACCGAAGCCATACAGCGGTTCGCGCTTTCCAAACGCAGGAAACAAGGCTTTGAATTCAGCTTGGCCGTCGGCAACTAATTCCAGGCAAAGGCGCGCATCGTGACCCAACCCGTCACGCACGGATGGGAAACGTTCGAGGTGCTTGAACAGTGCTGACTTCAGAAACGGCAGAGCCTCCGTGTCTTCCACCAGCAGGCTTTCGATTTCCGAGGGGTCGGACGAAGAATACGCTTGCCAGGCTTTCGATCCGAGATTCAACTGCGCCGCGCTGATCTTGCGACGCTGCCGAAACAATGAAGCCAACTGTGTTTCATCTAATTGTCCCAACCCACGAAAGTCGTCAATGCCCGGAAAATTGTCGATACAGATCAAGCTCAAAGTCGTCTTGCCAAACTCGCGCTTCGCAAACCAGTTTAGTAGATAGATCAGATGAACCTGGCAGAAGAGATCATGCTCGAACCACAACACGACTTCGGCGTGTTCGCAAAAGAGCGTTAATGCTTCTTGCTGTTCACGCAACTCTTTCTCACAATCCTCGCCCTCGATTCCGTACGCCTGGCTTAGATGCCTTGCGCGTACTTGCTTAAAGTCATCATCG
>QHXG01000807.1 GCA_003222845.1 Acidobacteriota bacterium
CTGAACTCGTTGGCTGACAACATTGAGTGGAACGTGTCGGGTCGCGAGGACGGAATTCCTTACGCCGGAACATATAGGGGCCGCGATAGCGTCGGTCAATTCTTCACGGTGCTTGCTGAAAACGTGGAATATTCCCTATTCGAAGCCCGCGACTTCGTTGCACAAGGCGACAGGGTCGCAGTATTCGGACATTACCAGGGAACTGTCAAACCATCCGGCAACTCGGTCGAGGCCGAATGGGCCATGTCTTGGACATTGCAAGATGGCAAGGCTACGAAGTTTCGGGCCTACGACGATACCGCAGCCGTGGTAGCGGCCTTCACCATGCCCAGCAGCGCGGCGACGGCCACCTAGTGGCTTCATTCCCCGAGGTGTTCGCGAACTCCACGAATCTCGAAGAGTGCCGCGAGCAACTGGAGGAAGTTTTAGAGGCGTGGGTGCTCTTTCGCCTGTCGTCGAGTTCTTCGCCGACAGTCGATGTGCAAATTAAGAATTCGAGAGATAACCTGATGCTGCGTATCTATGGTTACGTGACATGGTTTGGTACGCTTGCCTGTTTCATCTTGGTTCTAGTGATGCAGCTGGAATCTGGAGGCGTATACAATGGTTTGATAGGAATTCTCACCTGCGGCATTTGGACGTTCATCTGGGGTTGGATTAACGCAAGGGAACAAAACATCATTAGCCTGATGCTCCTTTGGACTTTGTTCGTTGTAATCAGGCTTTTGGGGATTGTTTGGTAGGTGTCACGCCGAAATTGCTTCGCACCTTACAAGTCAACTCCGCTACAACTGGCGCGTGATCTGAGGCGCTCCCACCCCTTGTGGCTCTTTGTCGATCCAAGTAGACCTACTTCGCGCGGCGAGTGGCGGCGAAACCCAAGTATGATCGATGCGTAAGCCTAGATTGTGACGTACAGCTAGTGATAGTTTCTGTTAAGGACATAGGTTGTGGTACAAATAGCCACCAGAGCAGAGGCAAGATGATCGAGCCGTTGAGATTCAGCGGTTCCTAAGTCAGTCAAGTGCGGTAACCTCAAGCCCGCCGTTTCTATCTGCGCCACAATTGAATTTCGATCAGAAGGGAACCCCCATGAATAAGGAACATTCGCCGCAAACCAGCAGACGCAAATTCTCAGGCCACGTCGGTGTGGCCGGCTTAAGCAGAAGAAACTTTGTCAAGAGCGCCGCAACCATAGCGGCTGTAGCTGCGACCGTTCCGCTCGAACCCTTGCTCGGCGGCACAGAGTCGGTCGCTCAGGCGGCGACCGGAAATAGTAATTCTGCAAATCGCACGAATGACTGCTTCAATTACCGCAAGAACATGGCCCAAGCTGAGAAGATCAACGTTGGGCTTCAACCAGACAATGGCGATACAGCGAGATTCACAGACTTCAGTTGCAGCTACAGCAAAGCTTTGTTACATGACAGCCTCGGCGTGCCGAATGCTGCTGCCTGGCTTAGCCTAAGAAATGCCTTCGCAACCGGCAACGCGGCAGACTTCGCAAACATTATTGTCGGGAGTCCCGGCGGCCGGGCCAACTCGAAATTAAATGGCCCACAGGTGGCACTTGCATTTGACTTGGAAGGTCTCGATTCACATTGCACCGTCATCCCACCGGCGCCGCGCGCAGACCGCGGCCGAACAGGTTGAGCACTACTGGGCTGCTTTGCTGAGTGATGTGCCGTTCACTGAATACGCGACCAATTCGTTAGCGGCTCAGGCTGTGGCCGACATGAATAATCTGTCGTTTCTCAGAAGCTCCGCGAATAATCAGTTCCCGTACCCGGTCACACCGCAGAATCTGTTCCGCGGGCAGTTTGTTCCTGGTGACGGTAATGTCCGTGGGCCATACATCTCGCAGTTCATGATCCAGCCGACGTTCTTTGGCGCGCAGCCCCTCGACCAGAAGTACCAAACGTTCCTGCCCGTGGGCGGCGGCGGAAGCGACTACATGACCTCAGCCAGCGAGTACCAAATGGTCCAAAACGGCGGAGACTCGGGACGAACGTTGGCCTTTGATCCCACCTTCCGGTACGTCCGTAATGGTCGAGACCTCGCCGCCTATACGCATGTGGACGTGCTCTATCAAGGATACTTGGTTGCCTTCCTCGTCCTGGCAGGGATGGGCGCCGCACCGAATCCGGGTAACCCGTATATCGGTTCGCTGACGCAAAAAGCCTTCGCCACCCTCGGCGGGCCCGACGCGGCCGGAACATTAGCGGAAATGGCGACGCGCGCGCTCAAAGCTGCCTGGTTTCACAAGTGGATCAAAGACCTGCGCATGCGGCCCGAAGAGTATGGGGCGCTGGTGCACGCGTGGAAGACCAATGCCAGTCCAATGCCCCAGGCGGCAGCGGCCCTGCACAGCGACGTACTGAACTCGGCGGCGTTGCCCATCATCAACTCGAACTATGGCAGTTACTTCTTGCCACAAGCATTCCCAGAGGGCTCACCGACGCACCCCTGCTACCCAACGGGGCACGGCACGGTCGGCGGCGCCTGCATCACTGTGCTGAAATTCTTCTTCAACGGCAGCCTGAAAATCCGGCCGCTGCTCGCCGGCGCTAGGCGGGAGGTATACGAGCCGAGCGCGGATGGACTTTCGCTCGATACCTATACCGGCGCGGACAGGAACACTCTGGACATCAATGGAGAACTAAACAAGCTGGCTTACAACGTCTCGTTCGGACATGGGATTCACGCCGGCATACACTTCCGCAGCTCGACCTATTGGTCGATCCTTTTGGGTGAGCAAGTCGCGCTCAACATCTTGCAGGATCGGGCCAAATCGTATAACGAGCCGTTCACTATCAACATCAAGAAGTTCGACGGCACCACGGCGACCATTACCAACCAATAACACTAAGCAGAGGGCCGCCTCTCATGCTCCTCGCGGCGTAAAGAGGTCACTCGAATTCTGCGACGACTGGCGCGTGATCTGAGGGCCGCTCCCAACCACGCGGTTCCTTGTCGATCCACGTCGCCTGGCTGCGCGTGACGAGCGGCGCCGATACCCATATGTGATCGATACGCAAACCTAAATTACGACGAAAACCGCCGGCCCGATAATCCCACCATGAATAATGCCCGCCCGCTTCCGTGTGAAGGCGAAACGTATCCGTGAATCCCCAATCCTTAATGTTCTGTAACGCCGCGCGCTCCCGCTCACTGAATAGGATTCGGTTCTGCCAAAGCCGCGGGTCATGCACGTCGCGCTCCTCCGGCGCAACATTGAAATCGCCGCAAAGCAGGACCGGGACTTCTTTGTCATAGTTCTGATCGAAGAACTCCCGCAGGCGGCTCATCCATTGAAGTTTGAATTGATACTTCTCTGAGCCGACAATCTGGCCATTCGGGATGTAAACGTTGACGATGCGAATACCAGCGATATCGGCAGTTAACAAACGCGCTTGACTGGTAGCATCGTCACCGGGAAAGCCGCGTTGAATACTCGCGCACCCAGCACGCGAAA
>QHXG01000138.1:0-327 GCA_003222845.1 Acidobacteriota bacterium
TGTCCTCGCCTTTTCTTTGTACTCTTCGATAAGTTGCTTGATCTTGTCACGCTCGCCTATTTGCGGAGCCGCACGAAGCAGATGTTCAAAAGCATCAGCCGCTTGGCCGTACTGGTTGTTCTTGGCATACAGCCCGCCGAGGTAGAAATATGCCATCGGGACCTTGTCTCTAGCCCTTCTAACTACCTTCTCCAGCGTTTGAATAGCCTCGTGGCGAGTTCCGACATCTTGCGCCAGCGCTATGCCGAACCACATATTGACGTTCGAATCCTCAGGGTTCAGCTCAACTGCGCGACGTAACGACTGGGTCGCTTCGTTGCCCTGGTT
>QHXG01000138.1:534-11516 GCA_003222845.1 Acidobacteriota bacterium
CCAAATTCCTTTTTGGCGGCCCCGGGCACCTCTTGATAAAAGATCACTCCCGAAGTGACCGCTCTATTGCTATCGTCCCTTCTCAGTCGCAGCACTATGTCTACGCGGAATATTTCACCACCTCCCCTATCGACAAACGGAAACACTTCGACCCGTTGTGACTGCCGCTCATATGGGGTCGCTCCCGGTTCGACCTGAACGTAATAGCTTCCGCTCTTGAGATTGTTGAACCGAAAATGGCCCGAGCCGTCTGTGTAAATCACCGCCACGTATTGGTATCCTTCGTCCTGAAGAAAGACTTGTACATTCGCAACCGGGCTGCGATCAGAACCTACAACGCGACCATCAATAATGTTGCGGCCCTGAAGTGCGATGACAGAATTGAATTGTCCTATGCTGAGCGCTAGGCCAAGAGCAAAGATTGCAAACATAGAATTGACCTCATCGGACGGATTTCACAGGGTATCCCTCCACGTACTACACTAACCAGGTCTAATGACTCGGTGTATTCCAAATCATTCCAAATAATTCGTGCGGCTCGTCAAGACCTTGACGTTGTAGTGTCCTGCCGGATATCCGTTAAAGGTGAAACGGCCGGCGGAATTTGTCTTGGTTCGCTGAATAACTGAATCTACCTCGTTCAGCAGTTCGACATAGACGTTCTCAACCGGACGATGATTCGGGTCATACACTTGTCCTTCGATTCTGTTAATCAGATTTGAGGTCTTGGGAAGAACATCCAACGGGCTCGCGAACATTGCTACGACTGAAAAGCACAAACCACAAATTAGAATCTTCATCAGCTTGCGTTTTACCTCCCTCAGTATGTTCCTAAGGAGAAACTTCCTACCTGAGGACATCAGTGAACTGACGATAGGTTGGGATTATAGCATCCGTAGTGCCATGGCGTTTGTTCCGTTTCAGCGATTCCCATTCTACAAAGAGGCGTGGAAACCGTGACCGTAAAGTCCCGCGAAACACTTGACTCCTTAATTCTTTGCCGCGATTAGTGTGGTTCGATGTCACAAAAGTTTCGCTAACCACCAGGCCGGTTCCGCTTGATTTACGGATTTTTGGAACTAAAAACCGAAATTATGGATTCGCACTGATCGCCAATGGCACCAAACCAAGCTTTTTCGCAGTTAGGCTCGGCCCTCTGCAGATGGCACCGGCATTGCCTAGTTGCGACTGGAATTGAATGCCATGGTGGAGATGGGTGTCCGAAAAGCTGTTGAATTTACATTGTGATACCTAAAACGGCCACCAAATCGGAATAATGAAGAAGGCCAACAGCATCGGGAGCATTTTATTTTTGGGGTTGTTGGCCAAATTGAATGAAAAAAATTTCGAGGCCTCCGCGTGAGGTACTCTTCCAGAAAGGAAACACATGATGAGAAAAGTTTTCTCTTTGGCTTTTGCAACTTTTTTTCTGCTGGCTATGTTTTGCGTTGGAGTTCTGGCGCAACAAGAAACCGGCCAAATCACTGGCAAGGTGGTGGATCCGAACGGCGCGGTAGTGCCGGGCGCCACCGTCACTGTAAAGTCTGTATCAACAGGTGCTGAGCGCACCGCAACGGCGGACGATCAGGGTACTTTCATAGTACCGGCCTTGCAGCCCGGGCTTTACGACGTCACAGTGAAGTCAGGACAGTTTGCCGAAAACACACAGAGGGTGCAGGTGACGGTGGGTGCTAAGATCACCATTGAGACCAAGCTCTCGACCCAGGCGGTTGCCGCCAATGTCAACGTGGTCGCAGCCGCTGGCGGTGTCGAAGTCAATACGACGGACCAACAGCTATCCACCGTTGTCGATAATAAGCAGATCCGCGAGTTGCCGACCCTGACGCGAAACCCGTATGACCTGGTTGGCACTGCAGGTAACGTTACCGCCGATGCCGGCAGTGGGCGCGGCGCTGGATACGCGATTAACGGTATGCGTTCGGCGAGCACGAGCATCCTGCTCGACGGCGTCGAAAACGTTGACAACTTTACCGCTACGGTGGGTCAAGCAGTTCCGCTCGACTCTGTCCAGGAGTTTCGCGTCATCACCGGTAATTTTTCTGCTGAATACGGGCGTGCCTCTGGTGGCATCGTTAACGTGGGAACCATCGCCGGCACCAACGCTTTTCACGGTACCGGTTATGAGTTCAACCGTATCTCCAGACTGGCATCGAATGGCTTTGACAGTAATGCGCGCGGTATTCCCAGACAGGTTTTCACGCGCAATCAGTTCGGCTATTCGATTGGCGGCCCAATTAAGAAGAACAAACTGTTCTTCTTCAGTAACACCGAATGGATCCGGATTCGTAGCGGCGGCGCTTCGGTTGCTTGGGTTCCGACTTCGCAGTTTATCAACGCTTCCAATGCCGCAACAAAGGCGTTTTTTGGTCCCTACACCCTAGCAGGTGCGCCGAACGGCAAGGTGCGAACTGCGTCTCAAGTTCTTACGGATTTTGGCGGCGCGTCAAAGTTTTTCCCCACGCCGAATGCTGTGACGAACGCGTTCCTTACTTTTGCCAATGCTAATCCTAACACTCCGGTGTTTCAGCAAGTGCAATACTCTACGCCGCAAGACGTTGGCGGCGGTACACCAAGAAACGAATACCAGAACGTGGAACGCGTTGACTACAATATAAGTTCCAAGACTCAGCTTTACGGTCGTTACGCGTTGCAGAACCAAGTCAACGCCCTGGGCACAAATGCCTCCAGTCCCTATCAGGGATTCAATACGGGCTCTATCGCAAGGAACCAAAACTTCCTGTTGAGTTTGACGCGGACTTTCTCGTCACGTTTAGTGTCACAGACCAAGCTGGGCTACAACCGCCTCTTCGGCTTGCAGCCGCTGGGCTCTCAACCAATAGTTCCGACACTTTACATGAATGCAGGCGCAACGGCGAGAATCGTAGGCGTCGGCATCGCCTTTCCAGGTTACTTACCATTCTCACCCGGTAACGGAATTCCGTTTGGCGGCGCGCAAAACAGCTATCAACTCAACCAGGACACAAGCTATACCAAGGGCAAGCACACCTGGCGCTTTGGCGGCCAGATCGTGAACATCCGAGACAACAAAACCTTTGGCGCGTATTCGTACGCGGTCGAGGGTCTGGGCAGTGCAAACGGGGAAGCATTAAGTAACTTCCTGACCGGCAACCTGGTTCAATTTAGTGTAGCGATTGATCCGAAAAAGCAGTTTCCCGGCGGGACCTTAACTCTGCCGGTCGGCCCTCCGAGCTTTTCGCGCAGTAACAGATATTGGGAGTGGGCCGTATACGGGAACGACTCGATCCGCTATCGACCGCGTCTGACTCTAAACCTTGGGTTGCGATATGAATACTACGGCGTGCAGCACAATGCACAAGATCCCACCTTTGACGCGAACTTCTACTACGGCCCCGGCGCAAATCTCCAGCAGCGGATTCGTAATGGGCAGTTCCAGACCGCTCCCAGCAGTGCCGTCGGAGGACTGTGGAAGCCGGACAAGAACAACTTTGCTCCGCGGGTCGGCTTTGCATGGGACATGCGTGGTGATGGCAAGACTTCGTTGCGCGGCGGCTATGGGATGGCTTATGAGCGCAACTTTGGCAACGTCACCTTTAACGTGCTCTTCAATCCGCCGAACTATGGGGTCATAGCTCTCAATGCCGATCGGTGCAAGGCGACGACTCCGTCCGGTACGCTGTGTACAGCCGCCAACGGCTTCTTGGTGCCGGGCGACGTCCCGACCATAGGTACCTCCATAGCCAACTATGGGCCGTTATCGGGAAGCGGCGTATCCAAGCCGTTTGCTCCGGTATCGGCGCGAGCGGTGGATCAAAACATCGTGAACGCTTACGCGCACTTCTGGAGCATGTCGTTCGAACACCAGCTTAAGGCCAACACGCTAATGTCAGTCGAGTATTCCGGTTCTGCGGGCAGACAGCTATACTCGATTTCCGATATTAACCGTACCGGCGCCGCGACAGCCTTCAGCATGGGAACTATTACGAATGCGGTCGGAACTACCGGCATCACCCGTCTGAATGGGGTTGCGACCAGCGCTAATCAACGAGCCAACCTGGGATTCTCGAATTATCGGGCTTTGATTGCTTCGCTGCAGAGTAACAACTGGCGTAACACCGGGTTAACGTTCACGGCCAGATATACGTGGTCAAGCTCGAAGGATAATCTGAGTTCGACGTTCTCCGACGGGCCACCGTTTTTCCTCGGCTTCACGGATACGTTTGAGCCTGGCGTGGATTACGGTCATTCGGACTATGACAATAGACAGCGATTTGTCTCTAGCTTCAACTACGAGGCGCCTTTCTTCAATAAGTCCAGCAGCTCGGTTAAACGAAAGGTCCTCGGTGGCTGGAGTCTCAACGGCATAGTCACCGTCAGGTCGGGATATCCATTTACGATCTATGACTGCTCGTTCGTGGGTTCTACTTGCGCGCGCATCATACCGACAGGTCCAATCACCAAAAACAGCAAACCACCGGGCACTGGGGATCCTAATACCTTCACTTACATTGATCTGAGTGCGTTTCGGAACGCCAGTGGAGCTGTCATCAATCCGGTTCCACCTGGTGCAGACGGTGCCAACTATAACTTCGGTCCTTTCCCCGCCAATATGAGCAAGCGGAACGCGTTCTACGGTCCGGGATTCTGGAATGTGGATACCGGAATCTACAAATCGATTCACTTCACGGAGCGGGTGAGTCTCCAGCTTCGCGGTGAACTTTTCAACGTGTTCAATCACGCGAACATGTTCATTGACTACGGCAGCCCGGACGTTAGTGGCGTGGTAGGTGATAACATCGGCAACGTCTTGTCTTACAAGAACGGGCGTCGCAACGTACAACTGGCGGCCAAGCTTAACTTCTAACTTTGGTGAAGACGCGTAGGTCGTCCTCTGGGGAGCCTTCGGGCTCCCCACTTCTTTTTCTAGCCCCGAGTTATCCTATGGGTCGTTTCTTATCATGTCTGGCTATCCGAATGTGACAGTCGAAAAATCAGAAGATCTGTTCCGCGGCAGATCGAAAGCGAAACCTCAGATTTGATTTTTTCGAATTAAATAAGAAGATAAGATCCAAGCCTTCGGTGAAATGCAGATGAGTTCTGTGCCACTTTCAAGAACTCTGCGGTCCCTTGACGGCGTGCAGCGACTATTAGCTCTCTTTTGTGTCTTGCTGTTCTCCGCGCAAGCAGAAACGGGCCAATCAGGCCGCGTGCCGAAACAAGGGTTACCTTCGCCGCCGGCATCAACAGAAAACCGGGCAAAGCCTGGCGAGACGAAAAGCCGGCAGCCGATCTCATCGCTGGTGATTGTTAATAGCGTCAACAGTGCAAACGCGCCGGTCTGGACCAGCCTGGCAATAAAAGAGTTGATCGGCCGGATAAAAGAATCTCCCAACGCAAGTGTGACTCGCGAAAAAGACATGAGCCGCAAAGAAGCGGGCGAACTCGCGAAGATAAAGGCCGGCGTCTATGTAATCTGGATCGAATTCGAAGTTGATGCCAGCATGGCCATGATAGATCGTGACGTTGAAGCCACGATTGTAACCGGACTAAATCCCGGCTGTCTGTTTATCAGTTATGTAATATTCGGGCCGGGAACAACGAACATCAAAGCCCAGGAGCGCATCTATCAGGATGGTTATCGGGCGCAGTGTACCGGCACGGCCATCGGACCTGCTCCGCAGTCTTCTGATAGTGAGCGGTATCCCGCGATTCGAACGCTGCCGAAGGCGGCGCGCAAAGCGGCCGACCGAATAATGAGTGCGCTTTAGGCGGCCGCGGCCAATTGGTCTTATCAACAGGATTCTTTGAATGCGAATAGGTCGAATCCATTTCGTCTTCCGGATGAGCCACTACAAGTGCGCCGTGGCAGGATTATTAATTCTGACTCTTTCAGCCCTCGCGTTTTATGCTCAAGCCTTAAAGCCCAAAGCGCTTTTCCTTACTTATCAAGAAGCGCAGCCGGTACTTGAGGCCCTCGAAGAAGTTCTGCCGCCAGACCTGAAAGGGAAAAGTTCGAAGGATCTGACGGCGTTCTGGCCGACATGGATCAGTCGGCGCGACGCTGAAATTCGCGGGCGGCTCGCGCTGGGGGATGAAGACTCGCTAGTGAATCTCTTATTGTTCGGTACCTCGTACACCAAACAGCCGCGGATCACGATAGATGAAATCGTTGCCATAGCCCAGACGGCGAATAGTTCCAACGAGAGTCAGGCAGCGTCGTCAAAAGCTCTAACGATCCTTAAAGCTCGAGTCGATGATCTGATCGAGGGCTTGATCGCACCTGGAGCGAACGAGCGATTGCTGTTCGGCCGGCAGGTAATGATTCAGCGAACAGGTTACCAGCCAGGAACGGCGGCGGGGCATCAGCGCCTGCGAGATTATTTGCTGACGAGCGTGAGCCGCGTCTTGAAAGAGCAGGGAAGCTATGCGAAAGCATTGGCGGCGGCGCGATCCATGGGAGACCCTAGCGAGGAGTTTGCCGAGCGGTCGAGGATGTATCGTAATCGAGGCCTGTCTTCGGATACTTCACTACTGCCGAACTACGGTTTGGAAGAGTCACTTAAAGCCCTGCTGTCTCGTGGATTGATTCAACCTGGCAGCGTGAAGCGTATTGCAGTAGTTGGTCCCGGGCTTGACTTTACCGATAAGCAAGAGGGTTTTGATTTTTATCCGCAACAGACGATACAGCCTTTTGCGATCATCGACTCGGTCCTAAGACTCAAATTGGCGCGAAGCGATGCCCTGGAAGTGGTGACCTTCGATCTCAGTCCGCGAGTGAACGATCACCTCGAGCGCGCGAAACAGCGAGCCCAACGCGGGTCGAGTTACGTAGTTCAACTGCCGCGCGATCCAAATGCCACGTGGAAACCCGGCGCGGTCCAATACTGGTCACAGTTTGGCGACCAGATCGGAAGCGCCACAACGCCTGCGGCCATTCCCGCCGGCGTGAGCGGATTGAAAGTGCGCGCTGTCAGTATTCGCCCGGCGATTGTCTCTCGGATTACCCCCGCAGACTTGAACATCGTGTTACAGCATCCTGAATTGCCAGCCGCAGAACGCTTTGATCTAATCATTGCGACGAACATTCTTCTCTACTACGATACGTTTGAGCAGAGCCTGGCCCTTCTCAATGTGGAAAGAATGCTCCGGCCTGGCGGTTTTCTGCTGTCAAATAATGCGCTTCTGGAGTTACCGTTCTCGCGGGTTCATGCAGTTGATTACTTAACGGTGGTTTATTCCGATCGTCCGGATGACGGCGATCACATCGTATGGTATCAGCGCGCGTCTGATTAAAAGAAGATCCTGAGGCTTCACTGAAACATCTTGGGATCGATCATTTCGTTGTGCCGGTACTCGGTGATCGTGCCGGCAATGGTTCCAGAACTTTTCTCGCGCACGATTGGCGTGGTGAGAAGTACCTCAAACTTGAACGGAAGTCTTACCCCATCGACGTCTCGGAAGTCCGAAGTCTCGATATAAAAGTCGACCGAGAGTTCATCGGCGGTATGGTAGACCGACTCGTTAGTGAAGGCGCCGGCTTCTTTTGAAATGTGCGCCATTCCATAATCGGTTCGCACCCACATGTATGTCTCGGCGTCGAAATAGGCGCGCATAGCGTCAGCCTTTGGGCGCGTGATTTCGACCACATAAGCATCACGACCCTTGACCTTTTTGATGCCTTTCGCTTCAAACCTCACATCGGTAGGTGAATTTAGAAACAAGTTATAGAGCGAGATGCTATTGAACATCAGACCCGAAGCTGCCATCTCTCGATATTTATTCTCGAACGCCGCGTAAGCGCGCGATAGCTGGGGCCGCAAAGATGCCGCGCGGCCGTCGTAGGTGAACCTCAGATCGTAATTTGTAAGAATAAAGACTGCTGAAACTCGATTTGGCGATTCCGACACAATGGCCATTTTCGCTTCGGGCTCGCTCTCTTTCTTGACGGTTCCGATTGCGATGCGCGATTTAAAACTTGAGACCTTTTCCTTGCCACCGGCTGCTTGTATGTGTTTGCTAATAATCTCGTCAGCCGTTGGGTTCGACTTCTTCTGGCCAATGGCCGCGATGCGCCCGGACAAGAGAAGCGCACCGAAAACCGCGCGATCCAAACTCGTTTCATAAAAGGTTCCTCCCAAAGAGCACGATAAGAATCAACGTGACGCCAACCTACGACAACGCGTGACAAAACACTTCTGGCCCGTTGGCTCGGCTGACTGGCTGCGTTGCCGTATGTTGGTGTGTCAGATTTTACGATATAATGCCCGCGTTTCAACCTGCCAACGTCGGACGGTTTGTCGGAGGTAATTTCAACGAGGAGTAACGAATATGTCTGACACGACCTTCGCCAAGAACTTCAAAGGCGCTTCATCCCTTTTCAGCCTGCTCTTAATTATTGGTGTCTGCGCCGCAAACGCGCTGGCCCAAATGGGAGGCATCGATTCGGATCCTGGCTCACCCGGAACCGGCGGACGTAGCACCATTGAAGGACGAATCTATTACCCCTCCGGGCGCAATGTTGACAAACGGCTCAAGGTAAAATTGACCGGCATCAGGGGCGGTGATTTTTTCACGATGGCCGACGATACGGGTGCTTTCTCTTTCCGAAGGGTGGGGGGTGGAACTTATGTTGTCAGTGTGGATCCGGGCAGCGAATACGAACCCGTCAACGAGCAGGTTGATGTCGTCGACGGCCCTGCCACGCGCGAGGCGTCGTTCGGACGCACTTACAATTTGCAGATTCAGCTTCGCCCAAGAGGAGCGAACCCCAAAGGAGGATCTGGGGTTTTTATCGCCGCACTCGGGTCTGTGCCGAAGCCGGCCGTTAACTTGTATCAGAAGGCATTAGCTTCGGCGCAAGCGGGTGACAGGGTGAAAGCTATCGACCAACTAAGAAGCGCTATCTCGATCTACCCGGAATTCATGCTGGCCTACAACCAATTGGGCGTTCAGTACCTGAGCCTCGGCCTACTAGATAAGGCTGCCGAGGCGCTTCGCGCCGCCCTTGCGATTGCCCCGGACGCTTTTGAGCCATTGCTCAATTACGGCATTGCGCTAGTCTATATGAAGCGCGTGAAGGAAGCCGAACCAAAATTGCGCATGGCACTGGAGAAGAACGAAACCTCGGGAGTCGCTCACTATTTCCTCGGCAGAGCACTCGCTGTTTCGCGCAGATTCGACGAGGCAGAGAAAGAGCTGCTACGCGCGATAAAACTTAGCGGAGACGAAGTGGCGATGGCGCACAGATATCTCGGCGCCATCTATAATGATCGAGGTGACAACGAACATGCCATCACGGAATTAGAGACGTATCTTCGTTTGGTACCCCAGGCAAAAGACGCCGATCAGATTCGCCGAATAGTCAAACAATTGCAGGAAGAATCCCAGCGTAAGAAGGACTGAGTCTCAATTGCCGGGACATCGATTTAAACCAGAAAGCGCCGCAACATCGTTCCCGTCTGATTGCCGCGTTAACGCAGATTATGTTTACGGAATCTCGGACTAAAACCGAAATTTCGGATTTGTAATAAATGTCTCTTGCCCCAAAATCCGAGCTTTTTGACCTACATTGAGTGTGGTGATTCATGGCATCGGCATTGCCTAAAAACAGCCCGAATTGAATACCGATGGCAAGCATGGATGTTTCGGTGGCCCTAAATCAGCCGGGGTTTTTACCTGGAAGTGTGGGGCTTATCGAATGTCCGTCAGCCAATCCGGAATAATGAAGGGCTCAACAGCATCGGACATCGGATGTTCTTGGGCTGTTGACCAAATTGAAAAAAGACAAGTTTCAAGACCTCTGCGTGAGGTGCTTTTCCAGAAAGGAAATACATGATGAGAAGACTCTTTAAGTTCGTTATGGTTCTGTGTCTGGCGAGTTTTGCTACGGGTGCACTGGCCCAGACGGCCACGACGGGTTCCATCGGGGGCACTGTCAAAGACCAGAATGGCGCGGCCATCGC
The DNA here is from genome assembly GCA_003222845.1 of Acidobacteriota bacterium. Classification (GTDB taxonomy): domain Bacteria; phylum Acidobacteriota; class Blastocatellia; order Pyrinomonadales; family Pyrinomonadaceae; genus UBA11740. Next base: position 10,497 of record QHXG01000138.1, read on the forward strand.
CGGCGCGACGATCACGGCAAGTGGCCCCTTGGGTGAACGCACTGCCACTTCAGATAGCAGTGGGGCGTTCAGGGTGGAAGGCCTGATTCCCGGCAGCTACAACGTTAAGGTATCTAATACAGGTTTCAAGACTGCATCGGTCGAGGCGGTAACTGTGCTGGTTGGCAAAGAATCGGCACTGTCCATCAAGTTAGAACCGGGAGAGGTGACCGCGGTAGTTACCGTAACTGGCGCTGCAGCCATTGACACGGCCAAGACGGAAACCAGCTCAAATCTAAACGATCAACTGTTTTCCAACATTCCGGTTCAGCGCGCCGTCTCCGGTTTATTTTATCTGGCGCCTGGAACCACGGATGGTCTTGGCGGTGGTCGCGATAATCCATCAATCTCAGGTGGGTCCGCCCTCGATAACTTGTATGTTGCCGATGGTGTGAACATTACTGATTCGGCGTTCGGCGGCATTGGCACGTTCTCGCGTGTCTTTGGCGCTCTCGGCACCGGCATCAATACCTCGTTCATTAAGGAAGTGCAGGTAAAGACCGCAGGATTCGAGCCTCAGTACGGCCAGTCGCAAGGCGGTATCATCAACATTATTACTCAGTCTGGCAGTCGCGATTATCACGGTGCGCTTTATGGGTTTGCTCAGCCGAAAGGGTTCGAGGCAACCCGGTTGCAGCCAGACGATGCTCCCCGCAAGAATACCGGCGGCAAGCTTCTACATCAGGAGGGATACGACATCGGCGCCGACCTCGGTGGTTATGTGCCCGGAGCGCGCGACAAGTTGTTCTTCTTCGGATCGTTCAATCCTAGTGTGAAACGGGACATCGTGCGCGGGGCGGAAGCAAACTCGCTGAACCCTGTTAATTCCGGCATAAGACTTATCCGCGGTCCTGCGTTTGCGAATCGTACTCGCACATATAACTACGCCGGCAAGGTTGACTGGAACATTAATCAAGACAACACGCTGGCTTTTTCGATCTTTGGCGATCCGTCGAAGACGAATAAGTCGTCTTTCCGGAG
>QHXG01000139.1:0-548 GCA_003222845.1 Acidobacteriota bacterium
CTTCGGTGAATGTTTATGTGACGGGCTCAATCACTTCGCCAAACCTGGCAACGCCGGGCGCGTTTCAGACGACAATCGGTGCCTCAGGCGATGCGTTTGTCGCGCGATACGCGAACAGCGGCGCTCTTGGTTACTTTACTTATCTCGGCGGGGAGGGCACCGATAATGGCGCCGGCATCGCTGCAGACAATTCAGGTAACGCCTACATCACCGGTCTCACTACTTCGATCAGTTTCCCAACCGCTAATGCGATTCAAGCAACTAACGGCGGCTCAGCCGGTGATGCGTTTGTGACGAAACTAAACGGCGCCGGTTCTGCTTTGGTGTATTCGACCTTCCTCGGCGGGAGCGATGTCGATGGCGGGCGGGGAATTGCCGTGGACCCGGCCGGCAACGCATACGTAGCGGGCTTTACTAATTCAGCCGAGTTTCCGCTTACGGCTGGAGCCCTCAAGACCAAGAGTCCCTTTTTCAAGTCAGTGAATAGCGGGAGTAATTGGAGCAATGACAATTATGGTTTCAAAGCGAGCACCCTCAATGTCATCGCC
>QHXG01000139.1:586-8929 GCA_003222845.1 Acidobacteriota bacterium
CTCGCCGGCTCATTTGGCAAAGTTCATAAGAGCACGGACGGAGGACGCAATTGGACGCTCAGTATGAATGGGCTGGTAAGTCCGTCGGTCCGCGCCCTAGTCATAAATCCGACTAACCCGTCGATCATGTATCTGGCCAGTACTGCCTCTTCTGATTTTGGCGCGAGCCGTGGCTGCTACAAGAGTGTCGACGGCGGGAATACCTGGACTCCCGCCAACAACGGGTTAGGAAACGGGGGGATCATCTATGTCGTGATTGACCCGCTGACACCATCGACCTTATATGCCAGCTCCGGTTTCGGTGTGATGAAAAGTACAGACAGCGGAGGGACTTGGAACCTGGTAGGGCCTCAGAGTCTCGGATCAGTTGCGCTGGCCATCGATCCTGTCACACCAACAACGCTGTATTCTGCCGACAACAATTCGGGTGGCAAAGTTTCAAAGAGCACGGACGGCGGCGCTAATTGGCAGGTCGTGAGCAATGGCTACACGGGCTCTCCCAGTTTTATCGCCATTGATCCGAAGACACTGCCGGTTTCAACGGCGGACTATTTAAGACGACTAACGGCGGCGCAAACTGGACCTCGCTTAACCCGGGGCTCGGCGGCGCTATCGCTATCGATCCGGTAAATACCTCAATTCTCTATGTGTCTTCGGCTGGTGCCGTCGACCTCTTCAGGAGCACGGACGGCGGCAATACTTTTACTGCGCTCAGCAGCGCGCCTAACAGCAAATACTTCGCGGTCGTTAATCCAGTCACACCCACGATACTGTACGGGGCCGGTAACGTGATTCCTGAAGCTGCCTTTATTTCGAAACTCAGTCCTTCAGGGACGTCGCTCGTTTATTCAACTCTACTGGGCGGCGGAAAAGCGGCGAGCAATTCATCGTCCACGAACGACGAAGCCTGGGCGATCGCGGTAGACGCGAGCGGCAATGCTTATGTAACCGGTTTTACGTTGTCAGTTGATTTTCCCACCAGCGCAAATTCTTATCAGCCTTTCAATCGCGGCTTCTCGGACGCTTTTGTTTCGAAGCTCTCGAATTCATACATCATCAGCGGGTTGGTGTCGGATTCGAATAGCGTTCCCGTCTCTGGTGCGCAAGTGACCCTCAGCGATGGTTCATCGCTGACTTCCGTAACAACGGAAGGCGATGGTTCCTATCAGTTCTCGCGTCTGCGCGAAGGCGGGAGCTTTACCGTCAGTGCATTCAAGCCACATTTCACCATGGCGCCGGCGAGTCAAACGTTCAATAACCTTGGCAACAATCAGACTCAGAATTTTGTGGCGACTGCCACTAACGAGCCGTTCTTTACGATTAGCGGCCAAATCACCAACAACGGCTCAGGACTAAGCGGCGTCGCCGTCACATTGAGTGGGTCACAGCAGAGTATCCAGACAACCGATAATAGTGGCAACTATTCATTCACGGTGGTGGGCGGCGGTAACTATACGGTTACACCGTCGATTCTCGGATTTAGCTTTACTCCGCCCAATCAAACATTCAGTAATCTAAGCGCGAATCAAACCGCGAACTTCGCCGGGACACGACAAAACTTTGTCGTGACCAACGCCAACGATCATGGAATCGGATCACTCCGGCAGGCTATTCTGGATGCCAATGCTACCCAAGGGCCGGACACGATCACTTTCAACATTCCTGGAGGCGGAGTACACACGATAAATTTGTTAATTGCGCTGCCGACGATCACGGATCCAGTGGTGATTGACGCCACCACGCAGCCGGGATATTCGGGAGCGCCCCTGATCGAGCTGAATGGAGCACAGACTAGCGGCAGTGGATTTCAGATCACGGCCGGCAACTCCACCATTCGCGGCTTCATAATTAATCGTTTCACTAACGCCGCACTGCCGGGAGGCATTGTCCTGACTACGAATGGCGGTAACACCATCCAGGGAAACTTCATCGGCATTGATTCGACGGGAAGCGTGGCCCAGAGAAATACTAACGGGATTCTTATCACCTCGGGCTCCGGCAATAACCTGATTGGTGGGACGTCGACGGCTGCACGAAATGTCATTTCGGGGAATACTTTCGCCGGCATCTCAGTAAACACTGCGGGCAATCAGATCCAGGGCAACTTCATCGGGACTAACGCGGCCGGCAACGCGGCGATCCCGACTGGCACCAACGGAATTGAAATCACCACCAGCGGAGCGGCAAATAATTTTGTCGGTGGCACCACGACGAGCGCAGGTAACTTGATTTCAGGCAATCCCACAGGTGTCAGTGTCAACGGAACCAGTACTACTGTCCAAGGTAATTTGATAGGAACTGATTCCACTGGGCTTAAAGCGGTTCCCAATGGCATCGGCGTAAATGCTAATGGACCGAGCAACACTTTGATTGGCGGTCTAGTTCCGGGCGCGCGAAATGTGATCTCAGGTAATAATGGAGATGGAGTTTACGTCAGCGGCAACGGATGTCTTGTGCAAGGTAACTTCATCGGTACGGATATCACGGGCAGCGTCGTCCTCGGGAACGGTGGAAACGGTGTTACGTCTGGCGGAAATGCCGTAATAGGTGGCGTTGTCCCTGCTGCGCGAAACATCATTTCCGGAAACGGAGCCACAGGCGGATTCGGCAACATCGCCCTCGGTCTTAACAATTTCGGCCCGTCCACAATTCAGGGGAACTACATCGGTACGGACGTCACCGGCAATGTGGCATTGAGCAATCCAAGAACGGGAATCGCTGTCGGCAGTTCATCAAATGTAATCGGAGGTCCAACGCTCGGTGCGCGCAACGTTATTTCGGGAAACACTGTGGGGATAGAAATCGGCGGCTCCACGACCGGAAGCGTTGCGTCCAATGTGGTGCAGGGAAATTACATCGGCCTAAACCAGGCGGGCACGGGGGCGTTACCTAACTCGAGTGACGGGATCAGAATCAGTGCGCTTAATATCCCGCCGGTCGGCAATAACACGATCGGCGGCACCGCAGCGGGCGCGGGCAACGTGATTGCTTTCAACGGCGGTCGGGGCGTTATGGTTTCTTCCGGCACTGGCAATTCGATTCGCGGCAACTCCATATCTTCCAATGCAGGGCTAGGCTTTGACCTCTTTCCAATTGGAGTGACGCCCAACGATCCAGGAGACGCAGACACTGGCGCGAACAACCTGCAAAACTTTCCGTTATTAACTGCCGTGATCCCCAACGGCGGGGCAACGACAATTCAGGGGATACTCAACTCCGCTCCGAACACAACCTATGCAATTGATTTCTATTCGAACTCGGCGTGCGATCCTTCGGGAAATGGAGAAGGCGAGCGATTCGTCGGCTCGGCAACGGTGACGACGGCTGGCGATGGCAATGCATCCATAAATGCGATGGTTCCAGCAGCATTGGCGCCAGGCATAGTTGTCACGGCAACGGCCACAGATCCGATAGGAAATACCTCTGAATTCTCACCGTGCAGGCTTGTGGGTGCGGTAATAGCTTTCAGTCAATCCAACTACTCAGTGAGTGAAAGTGCGGGGTTCACGACCGTTGCGGTCAATCGAACAGGCGATACCTCGACCGCGGCCACAGTGGATTATGCGACTTCGGATGGCGGGGTGTCGCTGCTCCCGTGCTCAACCGCGAATGGCATGGCTTCATCTCGTTGCGATTTCACACCCGCGTTGGGTACGCTTAGATTCGCGGCGGGCGAGACATCGAAGACGGTAATCATTCTGATCAATCAGGACTCTTACGTCGAAGGGCCTGAGACTTTCAATGTGGCGTTGGTGAATCCGACCGGCGGGGCCGTTCTCGGCTCACCCTCCACCACAGCAGTGACGATTATCGATGATCCCACAGAGCCGCCAACAAACGCGATTGACGACGCGGCTAATTTCGTTCGCCAGCACTATCACGACTTTCTGAATCGGGAACCTGACTCGAGCGGGTTATCGTTTTGGTCCAGTCAGATCACGAGTTGCGGCGCAGATGCGGCATGCATCGACATAAAGCGTATCAACGTCTCAGCCGCCTTCTTCCTATCGATTGAATTTCAGCAGACCGGATACCTGGTCGAACGGCTTTACAAAACTGCTTACGGCGATGCCACTGGCACGTCGACATTTTCCACGCCGCACACTCTCCCGGTACCGATCGTCCGCTTGAATGAACTCCTGGCTGACACGCAGCAGATTGGCCAGGGCGTAGTTGTCGGACAGCCTGGTTGGGAAACGGTGCTGGAAAATAACAAGCAGGCTTTCACCGCGCAATTCGCGCAGCGCCCGCGGTTAACCACTGCGTTCCCTACGTCGATGACGCCGGCGCAGTTTGTCGACAAGCTGAATACGAATGCGGGTAATGTCTTGTCAGCCAGCGACCGCGCGACGGCGATTGCGCTATTTGGAGGCGCGACGGACACAAGCAATGTGACCGCGCGCGCGCAGGCTTTGCGCCAAGTGGCCGAGAATCAAATTCTATACAACTCTGAATTCAACCGCGCGTTCGTGCTGATGCAGTTCTTCGGCTATCTGCGCCGCAATCCGAACGATGCTCCCGATTCAGACTATACCGGCTACGATTTCTGGCTCGCGAAGCTGAATCAATTCAACGGCAACTACAATGCTGCCGAGATGGTCAAGGCTTTTATTACTAGCGTTGAATATCGGCAGCGTTTTGGCCTGTGAAGAAAACATTTGGGACGTAAAGGGTGGCGGCAATCGCAGTGGCACCACTTGAGTTCGCTGGCACGATATGAGCTTTCTCGTTAGCAAAAGAAGTTTTTGGCCGGCGATCATTTTTGGCTTGGTCCTCGCCTTGACGGGCACGTTTGTGTCTTTGAGTCACCCAGCTCAATTAGTTTCGTCCGGTCGAGCTGCAGCGACAAACCTGTCTGTGCCGGCGACAACGGCAGAGCAGCGAATTAGTGATTCTTATGTCAGACTGCCGCTTTCATTTGAAATCAATGAAGGGCAGGCCGATCCACGGGTTAAGTTTCTCTCGCACGGCCCGGGGTATGACCTTTTTCTAACCCCAACGGGAGTAACGCTGTCTTTGCGCCAGCCTCAATCCCCGCGGGTTGGCAAATTCGCCGAGACTGAATCAGTTAAGTCCCGTAACACCACATCTGCGCCAGAGCCTTCGACACTGGGATTTAAGCTGCTGGACGCTAATCCTAACCCTCGGATGCAGGGTGAGGACGAATTACCGGGAAAGACCAATTATCTGCTTGGCAACAATCCCGAGAAATGGCACTCGAATATCAGCACCTATTCCCGAGTACGCTATAGAGATGTTTACCCGCACATCGATCTGGCTTATCACGGAAATCAAAAGCGGTTGGAATACGACTTCATCCTGAAACCGCGAGCCAATTCACGGCGAATCAGAATCATGTTCCGACGTGTTCGAAAAACCATTCTTGACGAAAATGGCGATCTGATATTGAGCACACGCGCGGGCGATGTGCGACAATCGCGCCCCGTCGCCTATCAAGAGATAAATGGAGAACGCCACGAGGTTGCCGCGCGTTACCATTTGGCGGGCAGACACATAGGTTTTAGGTTAGGCAGGTATAATCGGCGCTACCCTCTGATCATCGACCCGGTTTTCATTTACTCGAGTTTTCTCGGCGGCAGCAGTTCAGAAGATGGGCTGGGGATTGCGGTTGACGCGCAAGGGAGTGCCTATCTAACTGGAACCACCAGTTCGACAGACTTTCCGGTAGTCAGCGCGCTTCAAAGTGTCAAAGATTCTGCGAGCGATGTATTCATAACAAAGTTGAACCCCGCGGGAACTGCTCTAATCTACTCCACTTACCTTGGCGGAAATGGTAGCGATACAGGTAATGCTATCGCCGTTGACGCCCAGGGAAATGCGTATGTTGCAGGGTTCACGGGTTCGGGCAACTTTCCGACCACGTCCGAAGCATTTCAGGGTTCCAAAGACGGTCTTACCGATGCATTCGCAGCCAAGCTCAACCCATCCGGCTCAGCCTTGGTTTATTCGACCTTCCTCGGTGGCGAGAACAACGACACGGCGCTTGGCATCGCGGTTGACGGCGGTGGCAACGCGTATGTGGTCGGACGCACTGACTCGACCAGGTTTGGCTTCTTCCCCATACAGAGAAATGGAAGCCCGGCCTATAAGAGCACAGACGCGGCGGGCCATTGGTCCACGAGCGCGAGCGAATTGAGCGCCAGCGCTGTAAACGCCTTCGCGTTGGATCCGGGGAACACGAACGTGGTTTACGCGGGCTCCAACGTTGGCGTCTTTGTAAGCACTACTGCCGGGGCCCACTGGAATCTGACGGGCACTGCGCGCGCATCAACCGCACCGCTGTTCACGAACGCAGTCGTTATTGATCCGACGAACACCGCTGTGATTTACGCCGGTACCACTAACGGTGCCTACAAGAGCACGAACAGTGGGGCACTTTACGACATCAAGAACTCGGGCTTCACGGTCCCATCGGTCAACGCCCTCGCTATTGACCCAAACACGCCCGCAACTCTCTACGCCGGCACGCTCTTCGGTATTTACAAGAGCACCAACGGCGGCGACACGTGGTCAGAGATAAGGCAGGGGATTACGGGAAGCTCGCCGCGAGTTAACAAGGTAGTACTCGACCCAACTAATCCCGCGATTGTGTATATGGGCACGAACCGCGGAATGTTCAAGAGCACTAACGGCGGTGCCCTCTGGACTCCTATCAATTCCGGCCCGCTCGCAACTCCTTTCACGCCGCAGATCACGGCGCTGGCGATCGATCCGCTCAATCCGGCTACGCTCTATGCCAGCGGCTTCAATGGTACGGACATTCTATTTAAGACGACAGACGGAGGCGTCACCTGGTCCGGAAGCGGCAGTGGTCTAACCCTCACGCTGATCAACAATCTCGCGGTCGACCCCGTCACGCCGACCACGCTTTATGCGGCGACTGTGGGATCGGCAATCTTCAAATCTACAAACGGCGGCGGGAGTTGGGCGCCGAGTAATGCGGGGCTGACGAATCTTACGACAAACGCAGTGGCAGTTGATCGCAACAGCCCGTCAACTGTTTACGCGGGCACAACCATTGGCAACGATGCGTTTGCGATTAGGCTAAATGCCACTGGTTTCCAGGACTACTTCCTTAACTTTGGTGGAAACGAGAATGACGAAGCTCGCGGTGTGGCGTTGGATGCGAATGGGAATGCCTACATAGTTGGGACTACCAACTCATCGAACTTCCCCGTGGTGAGCGCGTTTCAATCCACGCTCGGCGGCCTTTCGGATGCTTTTGTCGTCAAGCTTAATCCTGCCGGCAATAGCTTCATTTACTCAACATATTTTGGTGGCAGCGGCAGCGATCAAGGTCGCGCGATTGCTGTTAGCGGCGGAAGCGCTTATGTCGTCGGATCGACCAACTCGCAAAATTTTCCTCTCGCTCGTGCTTTGAAGTCAACGCTCACGACCTTTGACACCGATGCCTTTGTCACCAGGTTTAGCCCATCGGGAGACTCGCTGGTTTTCTCGACCTATCTTGGTGGTGAAAGGGTCGATCAGGCATTTGCCGTGGCCGTAGCTGCCGACGCAAGTATTTACGTGAGCGGTTCCACGTCCTCTTCGGATTTTCCAACGCTGGACGCGCCCCAACCTAATATTAGCGGTAGTACCGACGCCTTTGTAACAAAGCTGAATCCAACTGGAACCACGTTGGCCTACTCGACTTACCTGGGGGGAACAGGATCCGATCAGGGGAACGGCATCGCGGTTGACGGCACAGTCAACGCTTACGTAATCGGCACCTCCTCCTCGTCGGACTTTCCCACGGTGAATCCATTTCAACCAATTCTCAGGGGTAGTGATGCCTTCGTCACTAAAATCGGCGTGGTGGCTGATGTTTCAATTTCGAAATCAGATTCACGCGATCCAGTGATGATAAACAATCCGCTTGCCTACACCTTGAAGGTTAAGAATGCCGGTCCTTCATTGGCGACTGGCGTTAAGGTCACAGATGACTTGCCGAGCGGTCTGGCGTTCAGCTCTGCCACAACTTCGCTGGGGACGTGTTCGATCAATGGCTTAAAAGTAACCTGCGACATTGGAAGCTTGCCGGCCGCTGGCGCAGCGACGATCACGATCTCGGTTACTCCGACAGGGACAGGAAACATCACTAACACTGCCAGCGTAACGGCAAACGAACCGGATGCGAACACAGCGAATAACACTGCGACCGAAGTGACCAAGGTTTCTGCGTCACCTTCGATCGATGGTCACGTGACGGATGCTGCCGGGAATGCTCTGAGCGGTGTCTTAATGAATTTGACCGGCGGCGCGCAGGCAGTCAGCGTCCAGACTGACAGCAATGGCTTTTATCAGTTCGCTGAAGTGGCTGGG
>QHXG01000140.1 GCA_003222845.1 Acidobacteriota bacterium
GAGATAAGCAGGCTGCTGCCGGTGGGAACGATTGTGCTGATCTATGACAGTCAATCGTTTGTTTCGGCTAAAGACTGGGCGGAGGCGGACAAGCGAAAGCAGGAAGCGAATATTCGGTAGTCTAAGCTACCTCTCCCTTTGGGAGAGGGCTGGGGTGAGGGTCTAGCGAGGGAACGCAACCCACCTCTTCCCTTCTTATCCGAGCGGGGCCGAATAAAAAAAGGGGAGGAGAATTTTCTTTTTTGGTTTACTTAGCTACGCCCTCACCCCAACCCTCTCCCAAAGGGAGAGGGAGTTCGCGCTCGAGAATTCAGTACTTAAATTAATTGAAGTTGACGAGCCAGGTCTGTAGCGGTCTGCGGGCGGTCGCGCGGATTCTTGGCCAGAGCTTGCATGATGCCGGCTGAAATCCTTCTGGGAATTGCCAGCGAAGGAGGCAAGGGCGACGGCTCTTCATACAAATGCTTGTTGATGATTCCCGAAACCTTTTCGGAAGTAAAAGGCCGCCGGCCCGAAAGCATCTCGTAGAACATCGCGCCCAGGCTGTACACATCTGAACGCGCATCCAGTGCCTGGCCCAGGCATTGCTCAGGCGACATGTAGAATGGCGTTCCCACCACCGCATCCGCAGGTCCGGCGCCTACGTCGGTCACGAGTTTAGCGAAGCCGAAATCAACGACTCTGACACTCTCGAACTCGGAGTCATCATCGGGCGCGACCACCAGAATGTTTTCAGGCTTCAGATCGCGATGGACCACTTTCTTTCTATGCGCCGCTCCGACGCCGGCACAGATCACCCGCATCAGCCGCCGCGCGCGCTCGACGGGAAAATGGTTTTCACTCTTCAAGAGATCGCGGAGAGGCGTGCCTTTGACGAACTCCATCACGATGAAGGCCGGAACCTCCTCATCACTTGTCCTGCCGAAGTCATAAATGGTAATGACGTTTGGATGATGTGAGATTGCGGCGGCGCGAGCCTCGCGACGAAAGCGGGCAAGCGCGGCGCCGTCGTTAGCGAATTTTCGCAGCAAGATCTTTACGGCCACCTCGTCTCCGATATGAACTCGACGAGCACGGTAAACGAAACTCATGCCACCCTCGCCCACGCGATCGGTTAACTCATATCTGCCTTCGATGATCTGACCGATGAGCGGATCGGGATTGACCAGGCGTACGGTGGGGAGCGAAGCAGAGTGGTGCTTTTCATAGTATGGGTGCGATCCGCGAGAGCTCGGCAAAGCCAGCGGCAAGCCGCAATCCGAACAATAGAGCGCCTCTTCATTCAGGAAAAATTCGCATTCCGGACAAAAGGGACGGCGGCCTCGCAGATCCGAGAGCATCTGATCCAGCTCGTCCTCGATGATCATCAAACCATTCTGTCCGGTCGAAAAACTCCTTAGCCTGCTCTCGTTATCAAACAGGTAATACGCCGGCACGGCGCCTTGCTCATTCAAGAAGGCATTGCGCAGCTTGTGTTCGTTATCGAGCGCGCACGGCTCCGTCATTTTGAGACTCGCGATGGCGTCGCGCACTGCGCGGGTGTCGCCCTCGGCTTGTGAGTTCGGCACGTGTACGGCGATAACTCGCAATCCTTCGCGCTTCCGCTGGTCGCGCAGCTCAGCAACATGGGACAGATTGGCTTGGGAAACTTCCGAATTAATGGACCAGAAATGAACGAGCGTGGGCCGGCCTCTTGCTTGCGAAGCATTCGGCGTCGCCTGGTTGAGCCACTGTGCGGCTCCGTCAAATGACGGCATCGGTGAATCGACCTTCATGCGAGGCGGAATATTAGCACGAGGCGAGTGGGTCTTCAGGTTTGCAGAACCGCAACGCGGTTGAGCCCTCCAGCCCAAGGTTGCCGCTTCGGCTACCCTGGGTTAACGCGGTTTTGAGAATGCCCAACCGCAACGCGGTTGCGGCCGTTTTTGATTCGCCGAGGAAATGCCGCAACCGCTCTGCGGTTGACTGGTATTTGATCCGTGATCCCAGGGTAGGCCGAAGCGGCCAACCCTGGGCTGGAGGGCTCAACCGCGTTGCAGTTAAGAACCGAAGCTTCGGATAGACGTCGGGGGACGATTTTACGAAGCCTACTCAGCAAATGCGCATTCCCTTTGAAGCAGTCAGTCCTGGTAATGATCGATCAAACTCCCCTGCAGAGCGACGGGTATATTCTTCCAACTCGACGCGCATAGCGGAGTGGTTGGAAAGTCGTGAGCCTGCACCCGCGCGGCGCGCCAATGTTCCAAACCGTCGTCGTACCACCAACGATAGTATGGGCCGTCGGCGCGGCGGCTATAGAATACTTGAAGTCCTGGGGCCGTCGCAGCCGAGCGGTCAAGTATGAACATGCGTAATCCATTCATGAATCGACAGTCCTTCTAAACCAACTTGAGCAGCAAGAACACTAATGGTAGGGTCACGCACGCAAATACCACCAGGTGCAACCAGCTCAGTGCCAGCCGCTGACAGTTTGAACACTTCATCTTCCAGAGCGGCAGCACCGTACCGCAGTGAGAGCAGGACCAAATTATCTTAGGCATCGACACGACCCATTTCTCCGACGCATATAGTCGGGACTGGATTAATTTCAGAAAACCGGCCGCCGAACGAGATAAGATAACTGCGCGACTTGCCCGCTTGTCGTAAGTTCGCCCGACGGAAATTCATGCGAGCAACTGGGGAATGATTCGGAATCGCATAGGCACAAGCGGCGACCTTCAGGACACTTTGTAAGACTCATCGGTGACTCTTCTTTCGGCGATTATCTTGACTTTTTTAAGTTCCGTTGACTGCAGGCCAAAAAACATTGCCATCTCGACTAACTGTCTCGCACTTACAAAGTCTTCGGGATTCGCGCAGAATTTCTCTATTCCGGGTGCAAATTCCCGGCACTTCATTCCTTTCGGAATGTTCAGGCCGAGCCTGCAGGACCCTGCCTCCGAATAGTTCAAACAAAATTCACAGACGATCATTTTGTTATCCGCTAAGCTTTCGCTGCCATTTCCTGTCTTATCTTCTGTGATCTCCGCCCACGTACAAGTTGCCAGGCGGAAGTGGCCCGGTTGAAACGAACTCGCTTGATGGCGCGAGCCAAACCCAGGAACTGCAACGTCCGAATACCCCACCAGTTGAAATCGATTTCATACCAACGCAGGCCGTGACGGGCTGAGGTAGGATGCGCGTGATGGTTGTTGTGCCATCCTTCACCGAAAGATATTAACGCAACCCACCAGCTGTTGCGCGAGTCTTCGCCTGTATTGAAACGCCTTTTCCCCCACATGTGCGTGGCTGAGTTCACCAGCCATGTCGCATGCAGTCCGAGGGTTACGCGCAGAAAGATTCCCCAAAGCATCACACCCCAACCGCCAAAGCCTAAGAGGAGAACCGCTAAGATGATCAAAGGCACGTAGTAGAAACGGTCGAGCAATATGTAGTAGCGATCCTTGATTAAATCCGGAGTGTAGCGCTCGAGCGTGGCGCGATTGTGAATGTGCGCGGTGCCGCGCAAAATCCAACCGACATGCGCCCACCAGCCACCATCGCGCGGCGTATGCGGGTCGCCGGTTTGATCCGTATGCGCATGATGGATGCGATGCGTCGTAACCCACTGAATAGGGCCACCTTCGATCGCCAGCATGCCACAGGTCACGAGGAAATATTCAACCAGTTTCGGCACTTTGTAACCACGATGAGTGATAAGCCGATGAAAGCCCATGCCGATGCCAAGACTGCCGGCAACCCAGTAAAGAACGACTGCGCTGATCACCGCCGGCCAGCTCCAGAAAAAGAGAGCTGCTATGGCGGCCGCGTGGGCGATAACGAGGAACGTTCCAGTGCCCCAGTTGATGTTTCGCCTTTGCCGAGGCAGACGCGCTTCAATATATTTCTCGTTATTCATCAGGAATACTCTCAGCTCAATTGTTTCCGGCCGATCGAATGCGACTCGAATTCAGCAATTGAATGCTGCCCCTGTAAATTGGCCAACTCGACGCGCCCGTTATACAGCACTTGCGTAACTTCGAAAGTACGTTCCATCGTTTCTCGGCCGGGCATTACCTCAGCGCGAAACGTTAGCCACATTCCCAACGCGGGATTCGGGCCGATTGCTGAGCGCTTTCTCCGCGCGCGACGCGTCTTACGCATGAGCATGAATGAGCCGCCGCATACGGTCCGCAAACAGAACGTCCATTTTTTGTGGTTCTATGAGCGCCGTCACTTCGCCCTCGCCAAACGTCGGATGCACAAAGGTCTGTCCTTTGCGATAAGTTCGCGCCCGATCGTAGGGCGCCCCCGCCTTGACAGAGGCTCGCCGAGTTGTGCCTTTCTTATATGGAACCCGCGACCCGCATATCGGGCAGCTTACCCGAGTGATCCTTCCCTTCGTAGTGATGGAAGCGACGATGTGGCCTCGCTCTTCGTTGCATGTCACGCACATCTGTTCCACTCGATCTCCGGTTTTGATAATTTGTATCTCTTCCATGTTGCTCCTTTAGTTAATGCGATCTGTTAGTTTCTTTCGACAATCAACCGCCCGCTACCCCGACACGTCGGGGCTCTGACCTATCTCGCGCGACGCGGACGAAACGAGCGCACGGTGCTCCTCTGCGATCGCGCGAAGGGCGCAAAGGATTTGGCTGTAACCGTGGCCAATGGTTGTAAGCCGCCGAAGCCTTCCGGCACGACGCGCTTCACCGCCTGGCCCGTTAGCCGTTCAATTGCGCGCATAGACAACTCGTCGACAGGCGCGACGATCGTAATCGCCTTACCTTGATTTCCGGCTCTGCCGGTACGGCCAACTCGATGTACGTAATCTTCCGGCGCATTGGGAACGTCGTAATTAATGACATGCGAGACAGCATCGACGTCCAATCCGCGCGCAGCAATGTCAGTAGCTACCAGCACGCGTGCGCGGCCGTCACGGAATTCTCGCAAAGCTGCTTCGCGCTGTGGTTGGCTGCGGTCAGCATGAATGCGATTCACACTGTGATTGCGCGCTTTGAGAATGTGCGAAATACGCTCGGCGCCGCGACGAGTGCGCGTAAAGACGAGCACGCGTTCAAATGGTTCGGGTTCATTCTCCAGCAGCGCAAGCAAAAGAGTCGTCTTTGATTCGAGCGCTACCTGGTAGGCTTTTTGCTCAACCATGGTCGCGGCGCTGCCACGAGGACTTACGTCGATTACTTTCGGCTCTTTCATGGTCGAGCGCGCCAGCTGCTCGATTTGATCTGACATGGTTGCTGAAAACAGCAGCGTCTGTCGTTTGGCCGGCAGCAGGCTAAGCACCCTTCGAATTGCCGGTAAGAATCCCATGTCGAGCATGCGATCAGCCTCGTCGAGCACCAGCACTTCGATCATCGACAGATCAATTGCGCCTCGTTCTGTCAGATCGAGCAAACGACCCGGAGTGGCGACCACCATCGCTACGCCGCGGCGTAGGTCGGCGATTTGCGCTCTAATGTTCGCGCCGCCCATGACGATAACGCTGCGATTGGACTTAGCGCGGTTCAACTCGCCGTAGTTCTTTTGGATTTGCAGGGCGAGTTCACGCGTCGGGGCCAGCACGAGGACGCGCACGCCGGGTCGCGATTGTTCGCTGATCTTTTGAATGATGGGAAGTAGAAAAGCAGCGGTCTTGCCGGTGCCGGTCTCAGCACAGCCGATTAGATCCAGGCCGCTGAGGATGAGCGGTATTGCTTTTGTTTGTATGGGGGTTGGTTCTGTGTATCCGAGGGACTCGCAAGCTCGCAATTGCGCGGGCGCTAATCCCAGTTGAGAAAAATTCATAAGTTCCTTTTCGTGTTTTGTGCGAGGCTCGTTTGTTCGAGCTGTCGCCGCTGTTGGTTGCCAGTGGCCTCCGTGATGAACGAATCATCACGGAGACCGGACTGGTTTCGCCTATTGCGCGCTGATTGTTACCAGCGCGGTTCGGGCCGATGGCCGAAATTGCCGCCGCCGCGATTATTGCCAAAGCCACGTCCGCCGACGCTGCGATTTTCGCGTGGTTTGGCTTCATTGACTTTCAAAGGCCGGCCGCCGACTTCTTTACCATTGAATTGCTCAATGGCCGAAGAGGCCTCTTCGCTAGTGGACATTTCGACGAAAGCGAACCCTCGTGAGCGTCCGGTGTCGCGGTCTTCCACGACACTCGCTGATTGAACTGTGCCGGCTTGTGCAAACAGTTGCTGCAGCTCCTGACTGGTGGTTTGGAAAGCGAGGTTTCCAACATAAAGTTTCGTTGACATAGTTATACCTTTCCCCTTTCTTGGGAATGAAAAGAAGCTGCGAATCGGATTGGCTTCGGCGAAACGGTAGCGGTCGAAGGGCCAGGTTCGGATGCTCTCAAGAGAGCGGCTTCGGAGTTTGTAACAAGCCTGCTCTCGAACTATCCAAACGTCCTGCGCTAATCGTTTTTTGCGCGGGGCGCATCACCGTTGATGCGCGAGAGAAGGATTAACCGCAATCATCATGCCTTAATTGACGCCAGGTTGCAAGCCGTGGATGACGGCGTAGGGAGTCTCCGACAAAGTATTGACGATGTCTCTGATGACCGGCCGGCATCTTGAAGACTTCCTCGCACGGCGTCCTTCTCAGAAACTTCGGAATGAACTAGGCGCGCATCTTTTCGAGCTTTTCTATTTTCAGGTGCTAAAGATTGAGGCGCTTCATGCTGATCCACACTGGGGTAACTATCTCTTCACTGATGACGCGAGTATCTCACTGGTGGATTTCGGCTGTGTAAAGTATCTCAGCCCTGAATCGGTCGCCTATCTACGGAGCGTTTTTCTTTATCCCGGCGAAACCGACTCGGTTGATTTTCGCCGCTTGCTGGAAAAATATTACGATGACATCGGCGAGAAGTTACTGCCGGGCGCCCGCCGTGCGCTAATCGGTCTCGCGGAAAATTTCTATCGCAAGGTTTATCCGCCAAAGCCGGAGAAGAATCAGCTCTTCGATTTCAGCGACACCACATTCCTGCGAGACTTTCTGCGTGAATCGAAGAATCTGTTCCGAACCAAAGGCGTGATAACTGAGTTCATTTTTATGGGACGAGCAGAGATGGGGCTGTATCAAACGCTGCATCGGTTAAAAGCGCGCGTGCCAACGAGCCAGATCGTCAAGAAATACCTTTGAGAACTTAACTGTCTGACCATTTCTTTTCCAGCGCAACGGAAGATACTTCGAAGGAACTTCTATTTGGAGGTTAACGAAAATGAAGTTAGCAGAAGCACCGACTTCGAACCGGATGGCTTACGAAGAGCGAGACTGAGTGGCGGCCGGACTAAGTTTAATTACTTGTCCTGCGGATACGCGAAGCGATACGCGCCGGAACCGATTTCTACAATAACCGCGTTGCCTTCTTGACGTGCGCTCGTGATGCCGTTGCCATTGACGAGTGATTGACCCGACTCTTTGACGTTGGCTATTTGCGCTCCTGGCAATCGCACTGTCGCGCGCGTATTGGGTGGAATTTCCACGACCAGGAAAAACTCGCCATCCTTGATCTCCCAGGCGGAACTCGCCTTGCCGTACGGCGTTTGATGACTGACTTTTACACGCGTGAAACCACCGCCGCGTTGGGGCTGAATCAAAATGTGTTTGTAGCCCGGAGCGGCTTCGTCAATCTCGAGGCCGGCCATCACGCGATACATCCAGTCGCCGACGGCGCCGTACGCATAGTGATTGAACGAGTTCATTGACTTGTCCTGGAATGTTCCGTCGGGCTTCTGTCCATCCCAGCGTTCCCAGATTGTCGTTGCTCCCTGCTTGATCGGATAGAGCCACGACGGATACTGATCGCGATTGAGCAGCAGGTACGCTTCATCCAGATAACCGTAGCGGCTGAGCACGTGGCAGAGATAGGGCGTGCCGACAAAGCCGGTAGTCAGATGTCCGCGGGTCCGCACCTCATTCGCCAGGCGCTTAGCGGCGACGGCGCGCAAGCTCTCCGGCAACAGATCGAATTGCAGCGCCAGCGCGTAGGCGGTTTGCGTAGCTTCGCCGACGCGCCCGGTCTCAGTC
>QHXG01000804.1:0-1993 GCA_003222845.1 Acidobacteriota bacterium
CTCGAACATTGAAACGACTGGTCGAAGCGGAAACACAAAACAAGAGCAAGGGTCGTCGCGCGGCGCTGAAAGCTGCGCGCGATCGTTTTTACAAAGGCGACATCGCGCGCGAAATGGCGAAGTTTTCGGAAGAGAACGGCGGACTGTTTCGCTACGAAGATTTTGCGAATTACACCGCCAAGGTCGAAGAGCCCGTATCAATCGATTATCGCGGCTATCAAATTTACAAGAACGCTTCGGCGAGTCAGGGCCCGGCGGAACTGTTCGCGCTGAAGATTCTCGAAGGCTACGACCTGAAGGCGATGGGCCACAACAGCGCCGACTACATTCACACCAGCGTCGAAGCCATCAAGCTCGCGTTCGCCGATCGCGAAAAGTATCTCGGCGATATGGATTTCATCAAGATTCCTTACGCGGGCTTGCTCTCGAAAGAATATGCCGCCGAACGCCGCGCCCTGATCGATAAAAGCGCGGCATCGCTCGTGTTTCGTCCGGGTACCGCAGAAAAATTCACCAGTGATGCGACGCCGCTTCATCGTCCGGTAAAGATCACGACCGCGGGCAATGCCAGCCACGATGGCGACACCAGCTACATCGCGGTCGTTGATAGTTCGCGCAACCTGATCACGTTCACGCCCAGTTTGCACAGCGCGTTTGGCACCGGCGTAGTGATGGGAAACCTCGGATTCATCTTCAACTGCCGCGGCGACTATTACTCCCTCGAACCCGGCGAAGCGAATTCACTCGCGCCCGGCAAACGACCTCGCAGCACACTACAAAGTACGCTGGTGCTAAAAGACGGCCAACCTCACATGGTGCTCGGCACCCCCGGCGCCGATCAGCAGGTCCTGCTGACAATGCAGACTCTCCTTAACATGATCGAATTCGGCATGAACGTGCAGCAAGCTATCGAAGCCCCGAAGTGGTTAACGCGAGCGTTTCCCGCTTCACCGTTTCCGCACACAATGTATCCAGGCGATCTCTCCGTCGAATCGCGCATTCCTGAATCCGTCCGCAAACAATTACTTTCGCGCGGTCACAAGCTGCGCGCCACCGGTCCATGGTCCGACGGCTCGCTGGCAGCGATCGTGGTCGATCTAAAAACCGGAGTGCTCAACGCGGGCACCGATCCAAGGACAGAAGCGTACGCGTGGGCGTGGTAGGTATAGTCGAAGAGTTTGCTTTGAAGAATCAGGATCCAATCGAAGAAGTGGACGAACGGGTTGAGGCTGATGTGGGGCAGTTTTGGATTGAAGAAGCGCAGCGCCGCTATGATGCTTATCTCAAAGGCGAGCTTAGGGCTTTGGAAGGCGACGACGTGATGAAGCGGGCTCGCAGCCGCGTAGCGGCGAAATATTTATAGAACCCGCGACTAAATTTGGATGCTTAAGCTCCTTTAGGAGCGCAATGCTCTGTCGCCCATAAATGGGCTCGGAGTTAAATTAATCAGGCTCGTATCTATAAACATTTCGTCCCTACGGGACTCTTGAAGATTGACTTTAGGTTAGCTATTGACAGACTTCGATACCCGCGGAAGAATGACGAGAGAATCATGAAGAGAGAAAGGGCCATTAAGGCACTAACGGTCGAGCGTCCGCGTCGCGCCGTTGTTTCGGAAAAAGAAGCCTTGAAGCGTATGAAGGATTTCTCGAAACGAAAGGAGCAATTCCTTGCCACTGCTCGAACGGGCAAGGGTCGAAGTGTACGTCCCTGACCTGCCCGCGCCTCACTACATTAGTTGGAATCATTTATTCGAATCATGAAGAACCTGAGTAACCCGCGATGTTATGCGCGTTCACTGTGTGACTGTTCGGACAAGTTGTCGCGAGAGCACTACGTCTCTGCGTCGGTGCTTGAGTTGCTCGGCGAAATGCACACGATCTCCAACGCAAGCTGGCTTTCGCCCGGGCAGAGCAGCAAGCCTCTCCCGGTCGGTGCTCTAGGATCTAATATCCTATGCGAGCGACATAACAACGCGCTGTCTGATCTCGAT
>QHXG01000804.1:2085-2500 GCA_003222845.1 Acidobacteriota bacterium
ATGGGTGCTTAAAGCCTGTTGCGGAGCATTGGCTTCTGGAAACCTCCTTGAGAATGCTACACGAGTATCCAGAGAACCACCTCGAAACTGGTTGGGTATACTGTTTTCGGAATCAGCTTGGGAAGTGAATACTGGACTGCACATTCGGCAGACATCGATAGCTCCCCATCATGGCTATTCAATAGGCCCAGTCTATAATGGTGAGACGTGGTCAGGTGGTGGGCTTGAGTTCGCTGGAGTCGAACTCTTCGTGTTACTGGATTCAGGTATAGAAAAACAAATCTGGGAAACATCCACCAATGAAACCAGTCCTCTTATCTATCGCCCAGGAGTTATCAGATTCGAATCATCCTTGAGAACAACTGAAATTGAGTTGCAGTGGCAGAAATGGATTCCCGCCGAAGGTGTCAGATAC
>QHXG01000141.1 GCA_003222845.1 Acidobacteriota bacterium
TCAAAAGACTCAAGAGGATCAAATGGAGATGCCAGCTACCGACAACGAAACTGCCTTTGCTGAGCTAGTGAGAGAATACGAAGACCAGTGGGTCGCCATTGATGATAGAGATGGTGTGAAGTTTGTCGTAGGATCTGGCAAGGACGCCGTGGAAGCTGCTCAGGCTGCGGAGGCGAAAGGATTTCCCGATGCTGCCTTGCTCCGGGTTCCCTCGTTTAGCTCAACGTTCATTCCCTCAGCGACCCTTGCGGCCTCTCATTAAGGCGTTCTCTCTGGTATTTACCTCAAACTGATGCCGAAACCGTTCAAAGATGATTTGGTATTTCTCAAAGAATCCGTTTTGCCCTAAGAGCGGGTTAATGTCCGCGCTGATAAATCCCACCTCTAAAGTAATCCACTGATCTAATCCAGTAACTTGCAGATCGACTGTATGCATAAAGCCCGGCGCCGCTTGTTTGCCAATGCCGTAGTAAGTCTTAGGTTTGCCGGACGTAACATCAATGCCCAATAGCCTTCCCAGCGATTCGGGAAAAATACAATCAATCGCGCCGGAATCTACCAAGGCATGGAAGACTCGACCGTTTCTTGGGTAACGCATGCATACTTGAAGAAGCGGATACCATGAATAACTACCCGGACTATGAGCGTCCGGCAGTTTTAAGTACCTAATTTTCATTTCTTGGACTCCTGGATTTCAATTTCGATTGCGTGCAACGACCTCGGGTGAAACTTTGTGGTAACGCTTATCACATCCCACTCATCGCCCAATCACGCGGATCGGGTTTTGAAGATGATCGAGAAGTAGTAGGCAACTTCACCTAGTCAGAAGTTGAGGGCGACACAAAACTCAACCACGCGATTCTCGGCCCAGAAGCGATCTTCGTCGTGCGAATTCCGGGATATGAATGCCACGTGTCCACCGCGTTTCGGATTGAGCAACAGCACGTAAGGGTTTGCCGCGATCGATGGATCGCGCAGCGGCGCGAATGGCACGAAGGGATCGTCTTGAGCGTGGATGATCAACGTCGGAATGCGTATGTGGCGAATTAACGCTTGAGAGCTGGCCTTGGCGTAGTAATCATCCGCATTGGCGAAACCGAAAGCCGGCGCAATGTAGTGTTCGTCAAATTGTCTAATGGTGCGGATGTTACGCAGCCCGTTCGGATTGTAGAAGTCGGGAAAGAGTTTCTCTTTCACCCTGAGACGCATCTTCAATCGCCCCAAAAACTCTCGATGATAGATCCAGTTGCGGCGCCGCATGAGCGCATTAGAACTCACGCCCAGACTAATCGATGGGGAGACGGCACTGACCCCTTTCAATTCCGGCGTCGGATTATCGCCGTATTCCCCTGCCAGCTTTAGCACCTGATTTCCGCCCAGCGAAAATCCGAGGATGAAAATTCGCGAGAGCCGATCGCGATTGATCAATTCATCGATTACGCTGCGCAAATCATTGGACATGCCGCCGTGATAAAGCGTCGGCGTCAGATGCTCGGTCCCGCCGCAGTTGCGAATGTTGACGCGAATTACGTTAAAGCCGGCGCGAAAGGCTTTGTGTGCCGTGGTCAGCATGTATGGGGCCCCGGTCGAGCCTTCCATGCCATGCCACATGACAAGCGTGGGGTGCTCGGTGCGGTTCGCTTGCCAGCGACAACGCGCCAGCACACGGCTTCCGGGCTCTACTTCAAACAGACGCTCTTCATCGTGAGTGAGATCGCGCGCGCGGAAGCGTCCCGGCCAAAAGTGGGCTCCGATAGTTTGCGCGTCGCCTTGTTTGAAAACAGGATGCGGAATGAAAGGCTTGGTGTCGAATTGCGTGGCGACTTTTGCGAGCAATGACCGGCAGCTTTCAGATGTAATGCCCATTACTTAAACGTGATTACCACATCGACGGTTTGTTTCTGGTGATTGGGTTTCGTCTCTATCTCGACATTCGGACGGAGATTGCCGCCGGACTTTTGTGTGAGACTGCGAACAAAATCGCGCAGGGCGGTGTGATTAAAATCATCGATGTAAGATTCATTAAAGACGGCGTTGTTGCCCAGAGTCCACTTCGCTTTCAAGCTTTCGGCATCTTCCGCAGGCAATCCGTTGACGATTAACGCGCCCATGAAATAGCGAGGCCCTTCAGTGATCTCGAAGCGATAACTTACCTGTTTGGTTGAATCGTCAAAGGTCGAAGACTCCTTTGAGCGAACCGCGATGTATCCGCGGCGCCCGTAGGCACGGCGTAGTTCCTTAATGCCTTTGTCGATCTTGACACCGTCGGCAAGCTCGCCGGTTTTCATTCCCAGAGCTGTCGTTAGATCATCCGATGTGAGAACTTGATTTCCGATCCACTCGGCTTTGTCCCACGAATAGGCCACGCCTTCATCGACTGGAATCGTCACCGCGACGCCACCGGCACACGGCGCTGAATCTTCCACGCTCGCCGATGGTTGCTGAAACTGCGCGCGCAGATGGCCGATATGACGGTACAACGGGAACAGGGTGTACCGGGCAAATCCGCTGACGTCTTTTCGCGAATAATCAGATTTAAGCAACGGCTGCGCGGCTTTGATCAAATCCTCCTCCGGAATCGCCTCAGCTCCAGGAAAATGCAGCGAACACACCGGAATCTTAACGCCTTTCACTGTGAATAGAAGTTCTACTTTGCCCGTCGCGGTATCGACGTAGGGGAGGAATTCCACTTGGCCGGGAATATTTTTCTGGCTCAATAAGCGCCGCAGTGCTGCGGCAATCTTGTCCGCGGTGTCGCCGGCCTCGGGCGCTGTTCCGTCAAAGAAAGGCACGTCTTGCCTGATTGCTCTGGCAATTTCCGGCTCGCTGAACCAGACAAAATTCTCGAAGACAACTGGAAGATTTCTGGTGGCCTCTTCGACTTCGAAGGTCACCACTGCCTCGTTGCCTTTGATACTCACGCGGTAACCGAGTTTCTTGAATAAGCCGGAGTCCATCAGTTTTTGCGCCGCCGCGTCGATGGCGTCGCGTTTCGTGGTATCGCCGACTTTGAGGCCGCTGAGATCGACGACCTGTTGAGCATTAAGGCGCTTCAGACCTACAACTTCCACACGGCGCAGCGTGACTTGTTCCTGCGCGTGGCAGTTCGCGCCCGCTATGATCAGAAACACGATTGAGATTGCGCTGCGAACTATTTGCTCGATGTTGTAATCTCGGTTACCCATAGGTCTTCGCTGCTCATGGTTGACGGAGGCGTCGCGCGTGAAGCATCTTCAATTCCGTGATGATTTCTATATTGTACATGTTTGAAGAAACGACGTAGAAGCCCAGCGCATAAGAATTTCTGGTTGTCTCCCTCTCCCTTTGAGAGGGGCTGGGGTGAGGGCCTAGCGAGAGGAAGCCAGAAGAGCGCTCTCTTCACGATCCGCTGCGCTGAGCGGAGAAATTGACGTCGTTGGTTGCGCAGCTAAGCCCTCACCCCACCCTCTCCCAAAGGGAGAGGGTGATTCAGCTGGAGTTATCTGTTCAAATTCTTCAAACATTAGTAGAGGCCACCCATGGGCAATCAAAGCGAGCCATGCAGCAAACAAGAGTTCATCGTCGCTCAATGGCTTCGTCTGGGCGGCAAGGCGATTGGCCGGAGGGAATTGCGCAGAATTCAGCGGGCCCTCCACGAAAAGTTTGGAGAGGGCGGCGTCGAAAGCCCGGCCAAAATTGCGCGTGTGTTGGCCGATGAAGGCGCCGAGTTAAGACATCCGGAAGTAATCGAGTTCGATGTGAAGTGGCGCGAAGAGAAAATTGAGAAAGAGACGTCGGAATTCAAAGGTCTCGAACGATTCCGGGACGCGAAGCCGGTGCGACTCCATGAAGCCGAATCGCTGATCAAGAAACTCGAGCAGACGCGGCAGAGTTCCGGGCGCAATGAGAATAAGGTTAATGTGCAGCGTTTGCGAGAGATTGCTATCGACGTGCGACAAACGGCGGAAACGCTCGCTAACGATTCAACTCTCACTCAAAGGCAACGTGACGAGCAGGCTGAGATCGCACAATGGCTGGCAGTGTGGCTGCAAACTCCGAATCTGTTTGACGATTGGCTCGATCTTCGTCGTCGCTCGCCAGACTTCCGCAACAAGTTCTCAATGGAAAAGTCCTCGTAATTTCCGGTCGCACGATGGCTATCGGAATGCTACTTGCCAGTCGTCTATTACGAAAGCAGCAAATAGAATTCAATGCGGAGAGAAGCTGCTTGATCTTGGCATTAGTACTCCGCTTTCTAAGGAGGTCTTTGTATGAACTGGAACATTAAAACACTAAAACGGGTAGCGCAGACGGCACTACTAAGTTCGTCGCTGGTACTAGGGCTTGCGATGACAGCGAGCGCGCAGAATCCCTATTGGTACGACCGCAATCGCGATTCCGTGAAACGTCACCAAAAGGAAGAGCAACGCGAGCTTAAGTATCATCAACGCATGGAGCGCGAAGAGTTTGGAAACAACAAGGCTCTGAAACGCCATCAGAAGGAAGAACAGCGCGACTTGAAGCGCCATCAGAAAAACGAGAAACGGTATTCCGACGACCGCTGGTCGAGGCCGTAGTAAAAGGTTGACTAGGCGATCAACCAACGGTTTGCGTCGATTTCAGGCGTGGATCTTGGGGCGCGCACCGAGCGGATTCTTCTCCTGATACGCGTGAGCGAGACGAAGCAGAGTTGCTTCGCTCCAGTAAGGTCCGAGCAGTTGCATTCCGATCGGCAAACCTTCGGATGAGAGGCCGCAAGGAACACTAATGCCTGGGACTCCGGCGAGATTGGCGGTTACGGTGTAGACGTCGTTGAGGTACATGGCGAGCGGATCGTCAACCTTTTCGCCGAATCGAAACGCGGGCGTAGGAGAAGTCGGTGTCAAAACGGCGTCGCACTTCTCAAATGCCTGCAAGAAATCCTGGCGGATTAAGGTTCGCACTTTCTGCGCCTTGAGATAATGAGCGTCATAGTATCCGGCCGAGAGCACATAAGTACCGAGCATGATTCTCCGCTTCACTTCCGGGCCAAAGCCTTCATCACGTGTCTTGCGATACATATCGCGTAGCGCCGGCGCTTCTTCGGCACGAAAACCGTAGCGCACGCCGTCATAGCGGGCCAGGTTTGAGGAAGCTTCGGCGGTCGCGATGATGTAATAAACCGCGATGGCGTATTTCGCGTGCGGCAGATCGACGTCCACGATTTCTGCGCCCAGATCGCGATAGGCGTTAATTGCTGTTTCGATCGAGGCGCGGACTTCGCGGTCAAGACCTTCGCCGAGGAGCGCGCGCGAAACTCCGATGCGTTGTCCCTTGATCTCTGGTTCAAGTTCGCGCGAGTAATCGGGCACCGCCACATCGGCGGTGGTAGCGTCGTGATGATCGCGTCCGGCAATAACTTGCAGAACGGCGGCAGCATCGCTTGCATTGCGCGCGAACACTCCGATTTGATCGAGTGACGAGCCAAACGCGACCAGACCGTAACGCGAGACTCGACCGTATGTCGGTTTTAGTCCGATCACGCCGCACAGCGAAGCCGGTTGGCGCACCGAGCCGCCGGTATCAGAGCCGAGCGCGACCGGAACAATGCCCGCCGCCACCGCCGCTGCTGAACCTCCCGACGAACCTCCGGGAACGCGCGAAGTGTCCCAGGGATTCTTAACCGGCCCAAACGCCGAGTTTTCATTCGACGAGCCCATCGCGAATTCATCGCAGTTCGTCTTCCCGATAATAATCGCACCCGCGTCTAGTAATCGCTCGATCGCCGTCGCGTTATAGGGTGGATGATAGGGACCGAGGATGCGAGACCCGCAGGAGGTTTGCATGCCGCGCACGCAAATGTTGTCTTTGATGGCAATCGGCACGCCTGACAATGCCGGGAGCGCGGACTTCTCGCCCGCCGCCTTTTGAGAAACGATCTTCGAATCGATCTCATCCGCGCGATTTACCGCGCCGTCTCGATCAATTTCGAGAAAGGCATTGAGCGAGTCATTCAGTTTCTCGGCAGCATCAAGAGAGGATTCTGCGGTCACACGCGCACTAGTTTCGCCGCGCGCGATCGAATCTCGCAAGTCAGCTACTGTCGTTTCAGCAAAGTCCATACTCTAAACGCCTCCCGAAACCGGCACGAATTCCTTCGCGAATTCAATTAGCCACTCGCGTTGCTCGTCAGTCTGCGGAACGATCACGCCGCGGGCGTTGCTAACCTCTGCCAATGTTCTTTCCGGCGAAAGCCCACGCATCATCAGCAGAATGGCGGCAATCATTCCCGATCGTCCGACGCCGGCGCGGCAGTGAATCCCAACGTTGCGTCCTTTCGATAAAAACTCGTCAAGCGCGTTTACCAATTCGCGAGTAGCGGCGCTGGATGCAGGAACGCTGACATCGTTAATCGGAAATTGAATGAACTGCAACCCAAGCCCTTCGCAACCCGCTTGCTCTTCTAGCAGATTGATTTCTTCGTCTTCTTCCTTAGTCAGCAACGAGACGATTACATCCAGGCCGTCTTCTTTCAAGGCGCGAATCTCATCCAGCAACCACTCACCGCCGCGAGGATGAGCAAATATGGCTAACTTGCCGGTCCATGGTCCGTCGATCCAGTAGAGATCCATTCGCATTCGCTGTTATAAAACCTTCGGCACGCGAAAGTGTCCCGACGCCGGGTCAGGCGCCTGATCTAGAGCAACCTTCTGGCCTAATGAAGGCTGCACCTCGTCAGCCCGCGAAGATTCGGTGCGCTCGCCGTCCGGCGTCAACCCGCCCAGCGCCGGCTCGATCGCGCTGGTGTCGATCTCGCTCAGTTGCTCGACGTAGCTGACAATCTCCGCGATCTGTGGCGCAAAGACGCGGCGCTCTTCGTCAGTTATTTCCAGATGCGCAAGTTGCGCGACTTTTTCGATGTCAGATTCGGTAATTGGCATACGCGATTTCGGATATCGGATTGCGGATTTCGGATTTTAGCCAGCCTGTGTCCGCGATTCGCGGCGCTCGATGCAGTTCTCAGCGGCGCGTAGGAAACGCTCGCGCAGATCAGGATCCGTGATGGAGCTGGCCGCTGATAATAACTCTGGGATTGGCGCAGGTGTTTCCTGGCGTGATGATCGCGGCGTCGGGATACGCGAACGCACCTGATCTACTGCTGCGGGATCAATCCTGAACTCTATATCACCCACCACGCTGCGTCCCAGGAGCTTATTGATACGAAAAATGAATTCGGTGCTCATTTGCCGTAGTTGTTTTTGCCAGATAGCATCGGCGACTGAAACAATCAGCGTTCTTCGATAAAGCCGGAAGGGAACAGCGTGATTACGAAGCCCTTCGCCCGCGGCTCGCGTCCAGGCGAGTTTCGCAACCGTCTCAGCCAGCTCGGGATTCGATTCTGTTGCATTCAGAAGTCTCGGCAATAAAAGGGACAAATCAATCATCGATTCAATTCTTCTCTGCTCTTCGATTTGAACTCGCGCTGAAAACCTCTCAGAATATAGCATTCAGAAATCGAGTGTCGAAGTTTAATGGAAGTCGAGCGAAACAACCAAGCGAGTCAGGACCAAAGCATCACGATTCCAAAACTCATTCTCGCCTCGGCCAGTCCGCGCCGGGCTGAGATTTTGCGCAGCGTCGGCTGGCCCTTCGAGGCTCTACCTGCGCACATTGATGAATCACGACAAGACGGCGAAAAAGCCGATGCTTATGTCGAGCGAGTCGCGCGCGTCAAGGCCGAAGCTGTAGCAGCCCGCTGTCCCGGCTCGCTGGTTTTGGGTGCTGATACTGTCGTGGTAATCGACGATCAAATTCTCGGCAAGCCGCGCGATGAAGCCGATGCCCAGCGAATGCTGCGCGGGCTGAATGGACGCTGGCATGGCGTTGGTGAACGTCGCAGATGGGCAATCAAAAGTCTCCCACGAAGTCACCGAGGTCAGATTCGCTGAGATGAGCGACGAGGAAATCGACTGGTACGTTGCTACGGCTGAGCCAATGGATAAAGCCGGCGCTTACGCGATTCAAGGTCATGGTGCGCTCTTTATCAAAGAGATCAGAGGTGAGTATTTCAATGTCGTGGGTTTGCCGGTGCGGTTGCTTTATAGACTGATCGGGGGGATAGAGAATATTTCACCACGGAGACACTGAGACCTCACAGAGATTCACAGAGAAAACTCTGTGGTCCTCTGTGCTTGCTCTGTGCCTCTGTGGTGAAGTCTTCCTAGGCTGAAAGGTGGTTGAGAATGGAGGCTCACAAGATCTTATCCAGGCGCGCGGCCAATTGCGTCGCAAGATTAGCTTGCGGATCCATTCCGCCAATCGTGGCCGCGGCGTTTCCATGCTTGTCGATAATTACGACTGATGGCAACTGGTCGACTCCCAGCTTCTTTGAAACGACACCATCAGGATCGCGCAAGACAGTGACTTTGTACTTTCGCGCCAGCTCGCGAAGCTGATCGTCCGATACGTAGTTCTTTGATTTTGGAGATTCTGATTCAGTGCTAACCCAGTAAACCGCGACGCCGCGGCCCGCATACTGGTCGGCGAGCTTCTTCACTGCTTCCATCTGATTCCGAGTCAACGGGAGCCATGAAGCGCCGAACGCCAGCACCACAACTTCACCGCGCAAACTCTCGGAAGAGACTGGCTCGCCATCCATGGCCCGGAACGAAAAATTAACCGCGCCACCCTGCGCCGGCGTAGATAATGACGCAACCATTGCAATCGCCAAAATAGTAACTGCGATGGCGATCCGTCCACGAATCTTATTAAACATTGAAACTCCTTCTGTCACTGTCCGGCTCCGTTAAGAATCATCAGGACCGATGTGACGAGCGCTTAGATGATAACCACGCCTTTCTCGTTGGAAACGGCAGAAATAGGCCGAAAATGGGTCACGTTTCTGCCGGCGAGACCCCGAAAACCTCCTGATGCAGACCTGCGTAATCTTCCCACGTGTCCATGTCGTGCGCAACGTAAGGAGATTCAACCGGCAAACGCCGCACCTCTTTTCGATGGGCATCGAACAGCCCGCGGAGACCTCGCTCAGGATCGAGCGTCAGCAATTCATTACGGTAAACGAGATCGATTAAGACCGGATGACCACCGCGGCCGTTGTGTTCCGGTTGAATGATTCGCGCGCGCGTACGTCGCCATTCGTCAATCAATTGTCGAATGATTTCATCAGAAACCGCAGGCTGATCGACCAGCGCAATGAGAACAGCTTCCGCTTGGGGGTTGGCCAGTTCAACTCCACACGCGATTGATGCGCTCATCTCGCTATCCGGATCGGGATTGATTGCGAACGCAAGATCATAGTGTTTCAGTTGCTTTCGCACATCGTCAGCTCGATGGCCGATGACTATGATGATTTCTTCAATGCCGGCGGAGCGTAGATTGATAATGCAGGATTCGATAACGGTGCTTTCGCCAAAGGGGAGCAGCGGCTTGAACGCACCCATCCGGCTAGAGCGCCCGGCAGCGAGTAGGATTGCCGAAATATCAACGGTCTTTGGTCTTTGATCTTTGGTCTTAGTCATTATCGGGAACCTGATGAGGGCAAATCTAAACAAAGACCCAAGCCCTAAGACCAAAGCCCCGATTACTTAGCGACTAACTCCTTGAGAGCCCGAATCGTGTATTGCCGCGCCATTTGTTTACGCCATTGAGAGACGAAGTCGGTGTTGTCGAGCGGACGCGCCTTGACGTAAGCGGCTTCGGCCGCGGCTTGGATTTGATCGTCGTCGAGTGGTTGACCAATCAAAGCCTGGGCCGCTTCGTTCACTTCAACAGGCGAGGGAGCGATGCCCCCCAGGACGATCTTTGCATCTTGCACTGGGAGCGCGGACGTCCCGTCCGCTTGACTCTGCTGATCGGCCAACTTTATCCATGCTGCTACTCCTAGCACCGGAAAATCAAACGCACCACGTCGTCTAAGTTTTTGATACGAAGCGCGCCACCCATTAGTCGGCGGCAGATGAATGTCAACCAGCAATTCATCGTGCCGCTTCTTCAAATAATCGATCCCATCGTCATTGTAGAACCCGGCCGCATCAACCATTCGTTCACCAAGCGTTGACGCCAGCCGAAACTTCGCGCCAATCGCCACCATAACCGGCACGAGATCCGACGATTGCACCGCCCAACACTTCGAACTGCCCGGCGCCACCCAGCAAACATCGCCATCCTTCTTCAAACAAAAGTTGATGCCCTTCCGCCACTCATAATTCTGATCGTAGTAATTGCAGCGCGTATCCAACAGCAGATTGCCACCAATCGTTCCCATGTTGCGGAGAATCGGCGTCGAGATCGTCCGCGCCGCGCTCGCGATGACTGGATAATCACGCTTGATAATCGGATGTTCGCAGATATCCGTAAGCGTCACCGACCCTCCGATGACCAACCCCTGGCCCCCGTCTCCCGTCACCTGATTCAATTCCGGCAAACGCATCACCGAAATCACCGTGCGCGGAGTCTGCTGCCGCCGCTTCATATTCGGATAGAGGTCCGTCCCACCCGCGACAAACTGCCCCTCCGGCCCTGCGTCCGCGATAATCTTCACCGCCTCCGCGATCGTACGCGGTACGCGGTACTCAAATTTGGGAAGTCGCATCATGGCTTCTTAGGAAATCGAAAAGGATTCAGATTCTTCGCTCGCCATGCGACGGAATGGTCTTGCCGGTGATTATGAATTGAGCGAGTTTGTAATAATCACTGTCACCATCGTCACCAGGATGAGTGGACAGGGCGTTCCCAACTACTCTCCGAATCTCAGGTAGAGGCTTTTCCGCCAAGACTTTCATTAGCTTGCTAATTGCATCGCGCCTTGAACTCTTGCATGAAAATCTCTTGCTCAGAGATTCACCGAGCATTCTTATCTCGATGACTTCGGGGAGGACTGAGCCCGTTCGGATTATGGCATCAAACTCGGAAAGGACTGCGTACTTTTCCGGATCTTTGTGCTCAAGATCGAGCACAGCCTTTGAGCGTTCCTCTTCGACTGGCTTACGTCTGTGTTTACCTCGGAGTTTTGAGGTCGCGCTTCCTTCGCCGTGGTGAAGCAAAAACGCTTGCACTCGAGAAGTCGAACCGCGCTGTTCCAGAAGCTTTACTGCTTTCCGAATCTCAGTCTTAGAGAACTCCTTCTCTATTTCTGAAATCCGCGTCGCAAGCTGTGATACTCGGTCTGTCACTTTAGCTTAATCCTTTCTAGAAACTCTTCGGCCACATCGCTGAACTCACCCTTCACGTAGGCTCGTGCATAATTAGTTTTGAAGATTGGAGTAGCTTCGCGAGATCCAGATGGGAAAGAATCCGAATGATGAGCGGCATTCGAGAATACTGGCCATCCGTTTTCACCGGCCACCCTTTTGACATCTTTGATTGATGCCTTCTGCTCCGGGGGCGTATTGAGCCGCCGTTTGCCATTGAAGACAATACCCGCCATCTGCAACGTTTGATCCTGATGCATCAACCGAAATTCTTCAAGTGAGCGAGCTAACAATGGTAATCCTATCGTCGCCAGAAATTCCGGCCGTACTGGTACCACAACATACCTACTTGATCGATACGCAGATGACGTAAGGATCGATTCCGTAGGCGCGCAATCAATCACAATTAGATCGTATTTGTCCTGGATTTGAGCCAAGAATTGCGGGAGCAGTTGTGCCTTTTCTGTAGGATTCTTGAGAGTCCACGCTAACTCGAGCCTGGAGGGAACTAAGTGAAGTAAGCTGCCGTCGGGCCATTCCTGAAGAACATGTATTACGTCGTTTGCTCTTATTAATCTGGGAGAGCCTTTCCGGCTTCGGGGCGCTGAAAACTGTTCAAAGATCTCAACAACCGTCTGACCCTCCGTACTGATGTTGGCAAGATATTTTCGTGCCCCCATAGAATACTGACTGAGATTGGCCTGAGGATCTAAGTCGACGGCCAACACCTTCAAGTTAGCTTGCCATGCACAATACCAAGCGAGATTAAAGGCAAGCGTCGTCTTACCAACACCACCTTTCATGTTAATCAGGGAAACTGTAGTCGCCATTTTGTTCTCTTTGGAGTGGGAATCGGCCGTCAGGGAAACTCGTCCCTTTTTCCATCGTTCAGGAACGTATGGTCCTGTTTGCAATTTCATTTTTATCAATTCTCCCCGTTTAGAAAAAAGCCGTGCGAGGCTGCTTCAAGTCACCAACTGTTCACATCATTTCAACGAACTCAGCGATTGCGACCTCGGCAACTTCCAAGTTCTTATCATCAGCTTCGTCTTCCAGCGGTATCAAAGCGAGAATCTTGCTAAATTCAACTCGCTGTGGTCTTCGACCGCGGACAACAGCCGGAGGGTCTAGCGGTTGATGTATCTTCCGTCACCGCGACTACATCCAGCACTTTGATTTCATCCATACCCTGCGACCGCGATGTCAGGCGCGCTTCTTTTCTTTAACCTTCAACTCAGGATGACGCGCAAGAAAGCCGCCGCGCTTGAACTTGTATCGACCCGGCTTGAGCATGTCGTCGTCGGTCCATCCGCGTTTTAAGCCTGCTTCGTAGTCCGCCTGCGTGACGACTAGTTCGACTTCATCAGATGGCGAATCAGATTTCTTATCACTATTGCGCATCTAACTTTCAAGCGACTCGTCGCGACCGGGTCGTTGTTTTGCCAGTCTGAGGCCTTTTC
>QHXG01000142.1 GCA_003222845.1 Acidobacteriota bacterium
AGTAGCGAAGGGGCTCGGTTGCTACTCTTGAGTTCTATTAGTGCTTGCCTGAACCTTCCGGCCTGGGCCTTTGTAACTCTGTACTGGCGCTCGTTCTTGATCATTTTCTTCAAGCCTCTTCAAATCCAAACCTACAATCCCCTTACGTCTGAAATCCAGATCACGCTGGAAGAATTCCAAGAAGACTGTTCCCGCCGCATCTGCCGGCCAATGCGCGGGAAGCATCTCGCCCCCGTATTTGGCCTTTTGCCCCTGGCAGCCGTTGGAGAAATCTAACAATGTCGTTTTACGGAGCAGGCCAAGGGAAACTCCTTGGTAGTCCCAACAGCCATCGAAGTCGCTGGGGCTTCTCTTTGTCGTGATAAAACTGCCGTCGATCCAGACCCTTCGGCAGCCGGCCTTTCTTAATTCAAACGCGACTGCTTTTATTCCTTCCAGCAACACCATGCGACGAGGCGTTTTCCCAAATCTCTTCGCAAACTCCGACCAATGTTGCCCAGTGGACTCCCGGGGGCAAATGTCCGCGTTTGGTGAAGGCCGGAAGCGACACAATGATATCGTTGGGTTGCGGTATTTGTCAATTCCGAAGTGGCGAGTATACTCTCTTCCCTCGCGAAACTAATGACCAGAGAGATGAGTTTCAGGATTCTTCGTTTTGATTCGATCGATTCAACTAATCTCGAGGCGATGCGACAAGCAAGGGCCGGCGCGCGAGAAGGCTTGTGTATCGTCGCTCGGGAGCAAACTGCCGGTCGCGGACGCCTGGATCGCAGTTGGCAATCGCCGAAAGACGCCGGGTTGTATTTCAGCATTGTGCTGCGACCAGAGCTTAAGATGAACTCATGGCCGCTGCTCACTCTGATGGCTGCGCTCGCGGTTTCCGATGCGTTGGTGAAAGCGTGCGGCTTGCGCGTGGACATCAAATGGCCCAACGATCTCTGCGTCAAGGATCGGAAACTTGGCGGTATACTCGCGGAGACGATCGACACCGAAAAAGGATCGGCGGCTATCGTGGGCATCGGAATCAATTTGTTTTCACACGGCTTGCGTGACACGATTCGCGACACGGCGACATCGGTCGAGTCAGAGATAGCAGCCGAGCCTGACGTTGAAAGCGTGTTGCAAGCACTATTGAAGGCCATCAGCGAACGATATGAAGTGCTTCAGAGTCCCAAGGGCGAAGAACACACAATCCGCGAATGGTGCGCTAATTCTTCGTTTGCTTTTGACAGGCAAGTGCGCGTCTCGCTGGACAGTGATAGCTTCGTCGGCGCCACGCGCGGCCTTGAAAGCGATGGCGCGCTGCGGGTAGAAACCGAGGCCGGTAGAATTCGAGTCGTACGCGCTGGTGATGTGACTGCGTTGCGGGGGATGAAGTAGCGTTAGCGGTGGCGTCAATCTTTTCCCTGGCCCAGGCGTTCACGCCTGGGGAACTGAAGACGATGTACTCACTAGCCTCCCTTCAGGAGGCTTTGAGATCGCTTTAGCGGTCGCTCACTCCCGTGTGGCGAGATCGTCAAAGCCCCATAAATGGGGCTCAATATCAAAGACGCTGTTCCGTGGACCCAGGCGTGAACGCCTGGGCTAGTGGAAAACGTAGAATCATCGAATCGAATTGGGCCGCGCATGCTTTTGGTAATCGACATCGGCAACACCAACACTTCGCTCGGAGTGTTTGACGGCGAGAATCTGACCGCGAATTGGCGGCTGACCACAGCGCGTGAGCGGACCGGTGATGAGTGGGGAGTACATACCCGCAACCTCTTTGCATTGGCTGGTCTCGACTTTAAATCGATCGATGCGATCGCGATTGCTTCGGTGGTGCCGCCGCTTAACTTCACGCTGAAGCGCA
The DNA here is from genome assembly GCA_003222845.1 of Acidobacteriota bacterium. Classification (GTDB taxonomy): domain Bacteria; phylum Acidobacteriota; class Blastocatellia; order Pyrinomonadales; family Pyrinomonadaceae; genus UBA11740. The sequence goes on from QHXG01000142.1 coordinate 1,853, forward strand.
TGGCGGAAGTCTATTTTCGAGTGACGCCGTTGTTCGTCGACCATACGATCGAAACCGGCGTGCCCATTCTCTATCAGCCGCCTTCGGACGTGGGCGCGGACCGAATCGTTGATGCCGTGGCCGCGATTCACAAGTACGGCGCGCCCTGCATCGTCGTCGATTTCGGCACGGCGACAACGTTCGACGCTATCAATGCAACGGGCGAGTATCTGGGCGGCGTAATCACTCCCGGGATCACAATCTCGTCGGACGCGTTGTTCGAGCGCGCCGCGAAGTTGCCGCGAGTGGAGATCAAACGGCCAGAGAAAGTCATCGGCTCGGCGACTGTTGAAGCAATGCAATCAGGTCTCTATTACGGCTACGTCGGGCTGGTTGATGACATCCTGCGAAGAATGATCGATGAACTTGGTGGATCGCCGCGGGTGATCGCCACCGGCGGTCTGGCGCCCTTAATCGCCAAGGGTTCCCGATACGTTGAGATTGTCGACGAGACGCTCACCTTGGAAGGCTTGCGTCTGGTCTACGAACGAACTAAATGAGTTTCAGGTTTCAAGTTTCAGGTTTCAAGTTCTTAGCAGAAGACAATGGACCTGAAACCTAAAACTTGAAACCTGAAACCTTGTTTTGAATTACTTCAGTTATTTCTCCGAGATCGAAGACACTTTCATTCGTCGCCGGGGCAAGCATCTATGGCTCAGCCCTATCGATTGGGCGCTGATGGAAAGTTGGAAAGAGCGGGGCGTGCCTTTGCACGTGGCGCTGCGCGGAATCGAGCAGGCGTTTGATTCGCACGAAGCCAAGAAACACAAGCGCAGCGTAAAGACTTTGCTCTACTGCGAAGAAGAGGTCGAAGCGCAATATGCTGAATGGCTGGAATCGCGCGTTGGCAGCCACGATAAGGCACAAGATTCAGAAGGAGAAGATGCAGACCGGGAATCGCCCTTTCCGCGTCAAGCAGTTCTTGCGCATCTTGCGCGTTCTCTCGATCAATTGATTCAACAGTGCAAGAACACGAGCGCAGATGAACTCAATGAGACTTTATCCCGAGCAGCGAGGCTGCTGTCCGAGATCAAAGACGACTATGAGAGTGCCGCGCAACCTAACGCACGAAAGTTGGAAGAATCTTTGACGGGTATCGAGCGGCTGTTGAATGATGCCCTTCGGGCCAGCGTATCCGCCGAACGGTCGGCCGAGATGGAAAAGGAAATCAAGCAACAATTGCGTCCGTATCGCGCGCACATGGAGAAGGCAGTTTACCAACAGACATTCGATAACCTTTTGCTAAAGCGGTTGCGCGAGCAGTTTGGCGTGCCGCGTCTCAGTCTTTTCTACTTATGACTCCTCGTGATGCAAAGGAGAACATCAAATGGCGGAGATGACAATTAGACGCGTCGGCGTGCTTTCGTTGGCGAGAATCCAGGGGCTGCTGATGCTCGTAATTGGCCTGATTATTGGCGTGATTTACGGGCTCATTCATAACGCGCTGGCAGGGGTCGTGGGCGGTATTAAGATCGATCTCGAAGGGACGATGCCGTCAGCGTACGTGCCGCCGCCACCACAGCCTTGGAGTCCAAGTCCTCAGACGTGAAAACGAATTCGCTTGACGGCATCATTGACGTCGTCATTAAGGATTGGTTTCGCCGACTCGCCAGGGATCGAAGACGTTGCCGAGATACGATCGCACCGTTGCCGAACCAATGTCACGGTTAGTGCGCACGCGCGATCTTTCCCGTAAGTATTTGCGTTAGCCTCGCCTGCCTTGAACTCGTCTGACAATGAAAATTGCGAGCCAAAACCGGTCGCCGATTCTTTTTAACGAAAGTCATTCGTTGTATTTGTGCTAACGCAGGAAAACTCTTGAATCTTAATCAGAAAAGGAGTATTGTCGCCCCCGTCTCAAGACAAGCCGACACTCATAATGCTCTAGAAGTTCTCAGTCCAGGCCTTTTTGAGAGTCATCTGATGTCATCTCCTCCACGCAAGTTACTTCACAAGGATGCGAAGCTCGAAGACTATGGCTCGCTTCGAGCATTGCCGTCGAAGACATTTCCTTTAATCGAAAGATACACTGACACTGACCTTACTCTTAGGAGAAACTATGTCCGACAATACTAAGAATGACGCCCCTCCAGAGCGTCCCCTGAAAGCCTACGCATTCGATCCGTCTCAGGGTCGGAACCTGGGCAATTATATGACGATCAACGTAAGAAATGAGGCGTTGCAGCCAGGTCCTGTCGGCAAGTATCTCGTCGTGATCGACTATGATGCGAGCAACGATACCTACTATGAGCCAGTCAACCTCGATGATCCGGCGGTGCTTTTGCGTGGCGGCCTCGATCCAAGCGAATCCGATCCGCGTTTCCACCAGCAGATGACTTATGCGGTGGCGAGTGAAACGATCAGACGTTTCGAATTCGCCTTGGGCCGCAAGGCAAAATGGGGATTTCGCGGCGGCCGTAGAACCGATCCCAATCGCTATCGGCTCCGCATTTTTCCTCACGCGATGCAGGAGGCGAATGCGTACTACAGCCGCGATCTACAAGGATTGGTTTTCGGTTACTTTCCGGCCTCCGAAACCGATGCCGGCGCTAACCTGCCGGGGCAGACTATCTTTGCTTGTTTGTCGCACGACATCATCGTTCATGAAACCACGCACGCGCTAATCGACGGCCAGCGAAGGTTTTTCATGGAGCCTACTGGCGCTGACACACCGGCCTTTCACGAAGGATTCGCCGATATTGTGGCGCTGTTTCAGCACTTTAGTTACAAGGAAGCGCTGCTGGAAGTGATCCAAAAGACGGGCGGTTTGATTTATCGTCTCAATGTGGCGCCAGAGGTGGCGCCCGCCGATGGTGGGCCGGTGATTGCTCCCGAGCTATCGACTGAGAATCCCCTGGTGCAACTGGCCAGACAATTCGGCGAGGCAATGGGGATGCGCGCCGCGTTGCGTCAGGCGTTAGGCACTCAGCCAAACTCCAAGGACCTGGAAAAGTTATTCGAGCCTCATGATCGCGGAGCCATACTCGTCGCCGCCGTGTTCGACGCCTTCTTCAGTGTATATGTGCGGAAGACGCGCGACTTAATGCGCATAGCCAAAGCCGGCGGCGCAACCGTGGGGCCGGATGATTTACATCCGGACTTGGCAAACCGGCTGGCGAAAGAGGCGGCAAAGATCGCGGGCCAGTTTGCAAACATCTGTATTCGCGCACTGGATTACTGTCCTCCGATCGACATTTTGTTTGGTGATTTCCTGCGGGCGCTGATTACCGCGGATTACGATTTGGTCCCCAATGACAGGTATCAATATCGGGCGGCATTCATCGAAGCTTTCCGCTTGCGCGGCATTCGTCCTCAGGACGTGGCCTCTTACTCGGAAGAATCGTTGCGTTGGTGTCCGCCAGAGGAAATGAAAGGCGTCACTGCGCCGGTTTGCAAGGGCCTCGATTTTGATGTGTTCAGTCTACCCACGCCTGCGCAACAGAAGAGGAACGCGATAATACTGAGTCTTTTCGGCAAGAACAATGCGGAAGCGCTAGGTTTGAGGCCAGGGATTCCGGTTCAGGCACATTCGTTTCATCCGTTGCACCGGGTGGCTCCCGATGGCGGCCTCAGAGTCGAAATCGTTGCGGAATTGATGCAACAGACCGAGGTCCATCTGGATCCGAACGACCAACAGTCTGAGAAGTTTACGTTTCGTGGCGGCACTACCATCGTGCTCAATCGCGAAGGCCAGGTACGTTACGCAATCCAAAAAAGTTTGGGGAAAGACGACGATCAAAACGAAAGGTTAAGGAGACAGCGTGAATACTATTATGCAATGGACGCCATCTCCGGACTGACAACTTACCTGCCTCCTCCCCCTCTCGACGGTCGGCCGATGAATTTCAACTTGATACATAGGGGATACTGAAGATGCCTGACGAATTAGACTCCAACACCATTCGCATTCGAATGTATCGGGTCGGTTTTGGCGACTGCTTTCTGGTTTCGCTTCCGCTTACCGGCGATGCTGGCTTTCGACACATCCTCGTCGACTGCGGCGTCCATGGCAAAGGCAACATTGGCACCATGGACGAAGTCGTCGACAACATTGGCACGATTACCGACAAGAAGCTGGCAATTGTTATCGCGACGCATGCGCACCAGGATCACATTTCAGGTTTCAATCCTGAGAAGTTCGGCAAGTTTCAAATTGGCGAAGTGTGGATGCCGTGGACTGAAGATCCAAAGGATGCCAAAGCCGCAACACTCAAGAAGAAGCATGTGGCTCTGGCGGCCCAGTTGAACGATCATTTTGAGGCGCAGGCCTTTTCGGGGGCCCGCGTATCAAAATCACGGGCCGCAGCCGCAGCCGCTGTCGCAAATCTGGTCGCGAACAAGACCTCGCTTCAAGCCTTGCATTCAGGCTTTGGCGTCGATGCGCGCGTCCGATTTCTTAAGGCGGGCGACTCTCTGCAAAGTGGGGATGTTCCCGGGCTTTCGCTGAAGGTTCTCGGGCCGCCAACCGACGAGAAGTTTTTGGCGAAGATGGATCCGCCGGCAGGACATTCTTACCTGCGCCTCGACGGCAATCGGGTCGAATCTGCAAATCAACTGCGTCCGTTTAGTTCCAAATGGGAAATCAAGCCAACCGATTCTGACCTCCAGAATCTTCGACTCTCAGAGGCTGAGAGGAAACGTATTAAGGACGAGGTAGCCAGCGACTCGCTCGATGGTCTCGCGTTCGCTTTGGATAAAGCGATTAACAACACGAGCGTTGTGACGTTGTTCGCTTTTCGTGGGCAGGTACTGCTTTTTCCCGGAGACGCGCAATATGGCAATTGGGAAGCGTGGCTGCAACAAAGCGATGCCGCGGACATTTTATCTAGTGTAACTTTTCTTAAAGTGGCTCATCACGGAAGCGTCAACGCGACGCCGAAGGACGCGCTGGAGCAGATGTCTCCTGGAAAGTTTGCAGCCATGGTTTCTACCCAGAGTACGCCGTGGCCGTCGATACCTCGCGGTCCGCTGATGGATCGACTCAAGCAACAAACCAAAAACAAAACCATTCGCAGCGACTCGCTGGCGATAAAAGACATCAAAGCGCCGAAAGGCCCAGTCGTATCAAAGCTGCCGTCCGGATTTGTTAAGGGTGATTTCTGGTATGACTATTTCATTAAGCTTTGATCTGTGACGCGCGGAAGGAAATCTTCCCAAATCAGTGAAATTGGCGAGAAGTCGGTGGAGGTTTATAATCTCAACCGTGACCATCTGGTGCAGGCGCGCCGCCGCGCAATCAGTGAGCTCAGGCTTAGTCTGACCACCGGATTCTTCTTCCCAGGATTCAGGGAGAAGTTGCTGGAAGATTTGCGCGCAGGCAGACGCGAATATTCTGCTGCGTTGAAAAGGACGGTAGATGACTGGTGGAACGAACAGGTCGCGGAAGTAAACCGGCAACTCAATAGTTAAGAATGGTTGTACGTAAGAAACTAAGGCGGCGGCAACTGCTTTTGCACCTTACACCCAAAGGCGGTGAAAAACTTTACACGCGAGAACATCTGGGAAGTCACTATCGAGCGTATATTGCCCGGCGGCATGGGACTCGCGCATGCTGACGAGCGAACGGTGATGGTGTCGCTCGCCGCGCCAGGCGATCGCTTGCGGATTAAGATTGAACGAACGAAAGGCAAGGTTGACTTCGCATCGATCGAAGAGATCATCGAGCCGTCGCCTGTTCGAGTCGAGCCACCCTGTCCTTATTTTGGTCGCTGCGGCGGCTGTGACTTTCAGCAGTTGAATTATCAGGCGCAGCTTGACGCGAAAGTTGAAATAGTTCGGGATTGTCTGCGCCGAATAGGCGGCATCAAAAATCCGCCTGACTTCCGAGTCACTCCCGCGCCTAATCAGTGGCACTATCGCTCGCGTGCACAGTGGCAGTACGACTCAATTCGAAAACGGCTCGGCTATTTTGAAGCCGGCTCGCGGCGCGTTTGCGATGTGGTGGACTGCGCCGTGCTCGCACCGGAGTTGCAGCAAACGCTCTCAGGTTTGCGTGCGGGAATGCGAGACGGTTCGTTGCCTGAAGATGCGCGCGACTTTCGCGCGCTTGTAGGCAACGAAGGGGTGTCGCTGGCCCCACCCGTTC
>QHXG01000143.1 GCA_003222845.1 Acidobacteriota bacterium
AGCCAACGCATGCCGTCGTCGTTGACTCCGATCCAGGCCTTCGTCGATTCGCGAAACATGTTTGACGATTTTCCGTCATCAGGATTTGCCGAATTAAGATCGATGAACGTCTGCTCGCGGTTCTGGGCCATGAACCAGACCTTTTTGCTGTCCGGAAACCAGCCGACGCGCACAATCAATAAATCCTCCGCGGGATACTTGTAGGTATCGACCCAATGAACCTCGCCACCGGCGGCACTGACGACGCCGAGTTTCACCATCGGATTCGGA
>QHXG01000144.1 GCA_003222845.1 Acidobacteriota bacterium
ATTTCTTCTTCCGGATTGCTGGTCAAACGAATCGCGCGCTCGCTGCCAAACTCGTAGTAGAAGAGATCGTTCGCGAAATTGATCATGACGCCAGTCTCGGCTGGATTGAGTTGATACGAGGTCTGATTCGCCAAACGGTGCGCGTCATCTTTATTAATTCCGGGAAGCGAAGCGAACGCCGCCTCCATCTTCGCCGCATCGTAGAGAGGCTGTGATTTGCCGGTGATCGCATCGACCCTCAACAGACGCGGAAAAGCATTGCG
>QHXG01000145.1 GCA_003222845.1 Acidobacteriota bacterium
AGATGTCGTCGATGGTTAGAAGTTTTTCTTGTCCGAGTGCTGATGGGCCAGCCGTCAAGAAAAAGATGATCGCAAACAGAATTCTTTTTCGATTCTTCAAGTCTGTCTCCCCTGATTGATTTGCTTCCGGCGCCAACTTGATGGTTGATGCGTTCGCGGCTCCGCCGCCCGATGTGCGGTAGTGTCTCCGACCTACCGGAAGCTCGACGCCTAAATTTTTCCTAGGGCTACGCCCGCCGGTCCCTTTGCGACTGTCGTGATTAGAGAGCCTGCGAGTCTCGCGATATTTGAAACTGGCCGCTCATAGGAGCAGGGCATAGCCCCAAGATTTAAGTTGAATCGCTTCCGGGAGGTCGGAGACGCTCCCGCACATCGGGCGGCAAAGCCGCAAGTCGTCAGCAGATCATTCCGCGCGCGGTGTCATCTTCTTAATCAAAGGGGTCAGTACCGCCAGTATCAACGCCGCAGCCAACGTAATCGCTGAGAAGATCCCAAATCCGCGAACGAGCACCGACGCGCTGTTACCGGCAAATAATTTCGTCGTCAGGCCGGCGATATAGCTCCCAATCGAGATCGAAAGAAACCAAACGCCCATCATCAAGCCAACCATCCGCGCCGGCGAGAGTTTCGTTACCGTGCTGAGACCGACCGGGCTCAGGCAAAGCTCGCCAACTGTTTGTAGAAAGTAAACGCCAACCAGCCAAAGAGGGCTAACTCGTCCGCCCCCCGTGAGCATCGCCGCGATCGTCACGACCACAAAGGCTAATCCCGCAAACAGCAGACCGATAGTAAATTTCCCCGGACTGGATGGCTGGCGGTCACCCATCCTCTGCCACAATGCCGCAAACATCGGCGCCATGATGATGACAAAGATGGCCGGCACGGATTGGAACCAACTCGACGGATACCCCCAACCCAAGATCGTTGTGCGCGTGAGTCGATCGGCAAATAGCGTTAGACTGGACCCCGCCTGTTCGTAAGTCATCCAAAAGAGAATCGAGAAGACAAAGAGAATGAAAATGACCAGCACGCGCTTTAGCTCATCGCCGTTCAAGAGTCTCGTAGTTCCAATTAGATAGCCCGCGAAGAAGCCAACGACGCACGGGAATAGAGCCGAGATCAATCCTGCGTCGCTAAGGTAATAGCCGAGAGCGGTGCCGATAATGCCACCAAAGATCGCCAATCCGATCGTGATGTAATCAAAGCCGGTGTTCCCTGATCCCGATGACTCTTTTCGTGTTTCCGGCTTTGCGCCCACACCGCTCAAACGCTCACGGCCGACGATGTATTGGACCAACCCAAGCGTCATGCCCACACCGGCTGCGCCAAAGCCCCAATGCCACGTACTGTTTGGATTGAGCCCCATCGAAGCGATGAAGTTCTTGAACCATTGCGCCTGAGCCAGAAAGCCAACAACTATCGGCGAAAGAAACGCGCCGAGATTGATACCCATGTAAAAAATTGAAAAGCCCGCGTCGCGCCGCACTGGCCGACCATCGCGCTGATGTTCGGCTTCAACAATCCGGTCCCGCACGCAATCAGAATCAAGCCCGCGTAGAAATTCGGGACCGTGTTAATGGCCATTGAATAATGGCCACACGCGATCACGATGCCGCCGATAAGCACCGCCCGGCGGGCGCCTAAAACCTTGTCCGCCAACCATCCGCCGATCAGCGGCAGATACCAGACCGAAGAGACATATGTCGCGTAAATTAATGCCGCATAACCTTCGGCGAAGTTCAAACCACCTTCGGCCAAACTCTTGGTCATGTAGAGCGTAAGTATTGCGCGCATGCCGTAGTAGCTGAAGCGCTCCCACATCTCCGTGAAAAAAAGCGTCGAGAGTCCGCGCGGATGGCCAAAGAAACCGCGATCGGCTGCGCTCGCCGGACTGGCGCCGGTGGCATCAATCGGTGTGCTCATTTTGTACGGGTCCTCATTCGGAGTAAGTCGAAATAGCTAACACAATCGAAAACTTTGCGTGGAGAGTTGGGAGCATTCAGCCAGAAGCGTTGTAAGTGTGTCAAGCAAACTTCTTGTGAGATTGGCTTGACATCTGGTATGACGATTGGTACTACTCAACCCATGAGCGTCGCGAAGGTAACCGTATCCATCGACAAGACATTGATCGAGAAGGTCGACCGTTTGGTGGACGCAAACGTTTTTCCGAACCGGAGCCAGGCGATTCAGGAGGCCGTCAGCGAAAAGCTGGGCCGAATCGATCGCGGCCGACTGGCAAAAGAATGCGCGAAGCTGGATAAGGATTACGAACGAAAACTGGCCGACGAAGGCCTGGCATTCGAGGCGGATGAATGGCCAGAATTCTGAGAGGCGACATTTTCTGGGCCCACCTCGATCCCACCATTGGCCATGAACAATCAGGGCGGCGTCCGGTTCTTATCTTGAGCCATGAGGTTTTCAACCAACGTTCGGGGACGGTGATCGCGGTCGCGTTGACGAGTCAGCAACAGAAGGCCGGCTTTCCATTAACGCTTGAACTGACGACAACGGATTTGGCGAAGAAGGCTTGGGTCAAAATCAGTCAGATACGCACCCTGTCGACGAAACGGCTCGGAAGAAGAGCTGGCCGGGTATCACTTGAAGAAATAGAAATGGTAATCGAAGGCTTGAATGAAATTATTGGCACTTAAATTTCACGCCGTGCTTGACAGTCTCACGCGCGGAGGGTATAAGCATCTTTGAAAAACGTGGTGAGTTAAGGCGACTTGCGGCCACGCAAAACAATCGGCTAAACAGCACGGTAAGTTCGCACAGGACGAACCGAAAACTTCAGATGGACTTGAAGTCCCGCGCTGTTTAGCGCGGGATTCTTATTTTGTCAGTTGTCAGTCGTCCGTCGTGAGTTGTTATCTGCCACTGACCACTGACCACAGACGACTCAGAGATGCTGAACTTCCGAGAACTAATCGAATCCGACCGCGCCTATATCTTCGATGGCGCGATGGGCACAATGCTCTATTCAAAGGGCATTTACATCAACCGCTCATACGACGAGTTGAATCTGGTCGCGGCCGACCTCGTCCGCGAAGTTCACGTTGAATACGTGCGCGCCGGCGCTGAAATCATTGAGACAAATACTTTCGGCGCTACGGCAAACAAACTACAGCCCTATGGTTTGGAAGGCAGCCTGCGCGAAATCAACATCAGGGCCGCCCAGATCGCCCGCGAAGCCGCCGGCGATCGCGTGTTTGTAGCCGGCGCCGTTGGCCCGCTCGGGCTGCGCATTGAACCTTACGGACCGACGTCCTTCGATGAAGCGAAAGACATGTTTACAGCTCAAGTGTCGGCGCTGCTTGAAGGCGGAGTCGATCTGTTTGTACTGGAGACGTTCTCTGATATTTCAGAGCTGCATCAAGCGATCAGAGCGGTGCGTGCGTTGTGCGATTTGCCGATCGTGGCGCAAGTGACGATTCAGGTCGATGGCAACACCTTGTTTGGCGCGACGCCGGAAACCTTTACTACGCAACTGGACGAATGGGGCGCCGATGTAATTGGTCTCAATTGCGGAGTCGGACCCGCGATCGTGCTCAACGCAATCGAAAAGATGCGCACGTTCACCACTCGCAAGCTCTCGGCACAGCCGAATGCCGGACTGCCGCGCGACGTTGGTGGCCGACAGATTTACATGTGCTCGCCGGAGTACATGGCCGAATACTCGCGGCGAATCATTCAAGCCGGCGCAAAATTTGTGGGCGGTTGCTGCGGCACGACGCCGGCTCACATCAAGATGATCGCCGACGCGCTGCGCCAATTCAGTCCACGGGTTCAGCAAGTCGCAGTGCCCAACGCAAGCAAAGTGAGCGTGCACGAATTAAAGCCGCCCGACGTTACGGTTGTGCCGGCAGAAGAGCGCTCGAACTGGGCCCGGAAGATCGCGAAGGGCGAGTTCGTTACCACAGTTGAAGTGCTTCCCCCCAAAGGTTGCAATCCGTGGAAGACGCTCGATGCGATCAGACTCCTGAAAACGGCGGGAGTCGATGGCGTCAACATCCCTGACGGGCCGCGCGCTCAGACGCGCATGGGGGCAATGGCGACCGCGTTGATGGTCCAGCGTGAAATCGGAATGGAAGCAGTCCTGCACTATTGCTGTCGGGATCGTAATCTGCTCGGAATGATGTCCGACTTGTTGGGCGCGGCGGCGATGGGTCTGCGTAATCTGCTTTTGATCACCGGCGATCCGCCGAAGATGGGGCCTTACCCCGACGCCACGGCCGTTTTCGACATCGACGCGATCGGTCTGACGAACATGGTCAATAAACTGAATCACGGTTTGGACATCGGTAACAATCCGATTGGCGAGCCGACGGCATTCTCAATTGGCGTCGGTGTCAATCCGGGTGCAGTAAATATGGATGAAGAACTGAGACGATTCGAATGGAAGATCGAAGCCGGCGCTGAATACGCGATCACGCAGCCGGTTTTCGACATCGAGCAATTGCGCGACTTCCTGAAACGCATCGAACACTGCCGCATCCCCATCATCGCCGGCATCTGGCCGCTGGTTTCATTTCGCAACGCCGAGTTCCTTCACAATGAAGTGCCGGGTGTGCACGTTACCTCCGAGATCATGTAACGAATGCGCGCCGCATCGGCAATCAGCAAAGAAGCCGGCCGCGACGAAGGTCTGAAGATCGCGCGCGAGTCTTTATTGGAAGTGCGAGCTCTGATTCAAGGCGTCCAAGTCTCAGCGCCGTTTGGAAATGTGAAGTACGCGCTGGAAGTGTTTAGCGTTATGGAAGATTTCAAACCTCAATCCGCATTTGCGCAGTAGTCCATAGCCACCAAAAAGGGCACATCATAAGCCAATATCAAGACTGCTGAGCCTCCGAGCCAGAGGGCTTGGCTTTGTCCGAAAACTTGCATTTCCAGAATCCAACACAAAAGACTACCGCAAGGTGTGCTTGACAGATATGTTACAAGGGTTTAAGCTCCCACTTCACAAATAATTGATCCCCCTTTGAATGATCTAACCGTCGCCGCAAAATCGAGCCTCTAGTATCGCTTCCGTCCGTTTGCTAGTAGTGCCACGAATACGATAGGTGACACCGGTTTCATTAACGCAAATTCGCGCACAGGACGGCGGTCGATCGCCTTATACCTATGCGTGAACCGACGGCACAGAGAAGTTCATTGATTGAGTTAGAACAGCGCTTTCTAACTCATTCCACATGGTTAATGCGACCCGGCTCGGCTCGCCTTAGCCAATAAACGAAGGCCTAGTGTTAGCGTTCCAGGGCTTCCAATACTCAAACGCAGTTGACGAATGAGTGTCTTGGGCCCGGCATTGTTAACGGACCAATTTCTCTAACCGGCATTCAACCTTGAAAGGAGAAGCTCATGAACTCTAGAAAGAGGCATACGAAATTTCACATTTGGGTTCTGTTTGCGGCTCTAGGCAGTATGACCTTCGTAATTACTACTGTCCTGAGTCAACAAAGCTCGGCCTGGCCCCAATGGGGCCACGACCAGCAACACACGGGCACGGTCAATGTGGCCGGGCAAAATCTCAACAAAATTCTCGCCAACATCGTTTACGATCCGTTCGTCGAACAAGAGAAGGCGCCCGAGAACGGTGATGGCGACTTACTCATTCACTACCAGACGCCGCTCGTCGACGGTAACGATGTTTACATGGAATTCAAGACGGGAACTTACACGTCGATTACGACGTGGGAGACGCAAACTTGGAACGAGAAGAAGCTCAGTTGGAGGGGCAACCACCTGGTCGAGCAATGGAGCTTCCAAACCAATTGGAAGCCAGTGCCGTTCAACCCGGCCGGGCCGAGTTGGGAGCCAGTCTTCCATGCCGCCTTGGCGGGAGATTCTGTCTATGTTCCCGGCGCTGGCGGCACCGTTTACAAACTCAACAAGTCAGACGGCTCGGTTGCTGCCCAATACAATCCTTTCGACCCAGGCCTCGCGAGCGGCATGTTCCTGACCGGGCCAATAACTGCTGACAGCTCAGGCAACATCTACTTCGATACAATCAAGCTCAACATGAGCAATCCCTGGGGCAACGATGTCAGCAACTCGTGGCTCGTTAAGATCACCGCTAGTGGCGCGATTAGTTTGGCCCAGTTCAAGAACATCATGGTTGGCGAATTGGGGCCCAATGACCCCTGTGAAGTTGGGTTTAGCACCCCGCCACCCTGGCCGCCGACTCCAACATCAGTCGCTCCGACGAGAGACTGCGGCACTGTGCGTCCGGGCATCAACGTCGCTCCGGCAGTCGGGCCCGATGGCACAATCTACACAATCGCACGGAACCATTTCGTCACTCGCTACGGCTATGTCGTGGCGGTCAATCCCGATTTGACGCCCAAATGGACGACCTCGATGCATGGCATCTTGAACGACGGTTGCAACGTGCAGATTCCGCCCAACGGAACGCCGGGCGGTTGCAGTGTCGGAGCCACGACCGGGGTCGCTCCGGACACGAATAGTCTACCGTCAGGTCGCGTGCTCGACGACTCTACTTCATCGCCCGTTGTGGCCCCTGATGGAAGTGTTTTCTATGGTTCCTACAGTCGTTACAACTACGCCCAGGGACACTTACTGCGTTTCAGTTCGACCGGGCAGTTTCTGAATTCCTATATCTTCGGGTGGGACGATACTCCGGCCATTCGGACTCATGGCAGCACCTACTCGATCGTCACTAAGGACAACCACTATGGCGGTGTCGGATCGTATTGTAACGATCCAAATGTATGCCCGCCGGACCGTACGGCCTCTAACCCAGGATATCCGGAGGCTTACTTCGTCACTTCGCTCAGTCCGAGCCTGGGCGTCGAGTGGATGTTCCAAAACACCAACACACTGAGTTGCACGCGCAACCCGGACAACAGCATTACCTGCGTAAGTGATCACCCAAATGGCTTTGAATGGTGTGTCAATGCTCCGGCAATTGACAGCAATGGTGTCACCTACGCCAACAGCGAGGACGGCAATCTCTTCGCCATTAATTCCGACGGCACTTTGAAACAGAAGATCTTCCAGCAACTGGCGATCGGCGCAGCCTACACGCCCGCGTCGATTGGCGGAGACGGGAAGCTCTATTCACAGAATGACGGCCACCTCTATGTGGTAGGAAAGTAAAGCAGTAACCCATCGCTTTTTCGGCTAAGTAATATATCGAGCCGAGGAGCACTTTCAACGGAAAAGGCCCGGGGCAGAAATGCCCGGGCCTTTGTTCATCTCGTCATGAAGATCCTTCCACAAAGCATGACGCGGTCTAATCTCGATCACGCATGCTGCGCGCCTAGAGTTCTCTGCGTCTCTTCTACGTGTGCTAAACTCCCGCAAGCAGTGACACAAACGAAGCTTGGCAGACTTACTTACGGCCGCCAACGCGTTCGCAAAATACAAACTCGCGCGCGATACGGCCGCCGAAGACTGAAGCGAATATCGCGTACGGCGACCCTCGGTGGCCTTTTTCTATCATTCCTCAAAATTGGAATAACCGGATTCGGAGGCGGCTTCGCCGTTCTCTCTCATATAAGAAACGTGGTCGTGCATGAAAGAGGCTGGCTCGGCGAGCACGATTTCATCGAGGCGCTGGCGCTCGGTCAAAGTCTGCCGGGAACGAGCGCCGGTAACGCCGTAACTTACATGGGCTTTAGACTGCGCGGCTGGCGAGGAGCTGCCCTTTCGCTGCTCGGTTTCATCCTGCCCTCGATGTTGATGATGATCGTCCTCGCTATCTTCTACAACCGTTTCACCGCTTTGCCAAACACCGCGCAACTGTTTCACGGTTTCAACTCCGCGGTCGTCGCGCTCATCGCCGTCACTGCCTGGCGCATGGGCAAGCACACCGTCAGTAAACCCTGGCAACGAATCCTGGTCATCCTCAGCTTTGCGGCGGTCATATTCTTGAAGGCGACGGTCGTTGAAGCCATTTTGTTTTCCGGCTTAATCGGAATTGGAATCGAATCCTTCAGTCAGAGACGACTGCCACGGCTGGAAAGAGTTCGCGGCTTCGCGGCGCGGAGGCAACAGCGCATTCGCGCGCGGTTGGCAATTAGGAGAACCAAACCACATCGCTTTGTCGGTGGATACTTGACTGAAGCTTTGGCGGAGGAACGCTTGCGGCAAATGACCGACGCGCGGGTGATGCAGCCGTCGGATGAAGACTCGAAGCAGAAACCCGACCGTGAGGGAGGGTGCATCGACGAATATGAAGCCGATAATACAAACGAAGAACCTACGTCGGAAAGAGAACCTTCTGCGCGCGCCTACTTCTTATTTGCGCTGCCCGTCTTTGCCAAGTTTGGTCTCGCCCTTTCATTGGCATTTATCTTTCTTCGCATCGGCGCCGTAACGTTCGGCGGCGGCTTTGTAATGATTCCACAGATCGAGTCGGAGGTGGTCAATTCGCATCATTGGCTGACGCATCAGGAGTTTGCCGACGCCACCGCTCTCGGACAAATCACGCCTGGCCCAGTGTTGATTATGGCCACGTTCATCGGCTATCGCGTCGCCGGAACGATTGGCGCGGTGCTCGCGACGATTTGCGTTTTCCTGCCTGCGTTTCTGATGACGCTCGCGGCCGGCTCATCTTTTCGACGATTTCGCACCAATCGTCAGATGCAGGCGTTTCTGCGCGGCGTCGCACCCGCGGTTACCGGTTTATTGGCAGCGGCAGCCTGGAGCATCGCCCGCGCCGGCATTCACACGATTATCGGAGCATCAATGGCCATGATAATTCTGGTGATACTGTTACGCTTCCGTCCCAATACATTTTGGGTGCTAATGGGAGCTGGTGTCTTTCGGTTCTTGCTGGCGTTGATCGTGTCGTGAGGTCTGGATGGCATCACTTTCGCGTTTGCTGCGCTCTTCCAGCAACTGTCGACCCAGGCGACAAGCTCAAGTGTGGCGCGACGCAACGGGACGCGACGACGGTCCGCTTCCGGTAAGCGTTGGCGTAATTCTCGGTGGTCAATGTTCACAGTTGTTTTAAGTAGAGCGCATCGTCGAAATCACTCTGCAAGATAATGTCGCAGAGCGCTCTCTAACTCGGGATGCTTAAACTGATATCCGGCCTCGTTAAGTTTCTTCGGCGCCACGCGCTGACTAACCAGCAACATCTCGTCCGCCATTTCACCAAACGCCAGGCGCGCGGCGAAGGCCGGAATGGACATCACCGTCGGACGCGACAGAACTTCGCCAAGCGTCTTCGTAAACTCTTCGTTCGTTACCGGATTCGGAGAGACAACATTCAATGGCCCGTGGATCGATTCGTCGGGCAGCGCCAATTTGCTCGCGCCAACCACATCGTCAATCTGCTTGCCCGATCCCACTTTGCCGCCCATGCCCAACTTGAAGGGTGTTAGCATCTTTCCGAGCATGCCGCCTTCGCGCGCGAGAATCGGACCAAAGCGCAGATTGACCACGCGCACACCGGCTTTCGCCGCAGACTCAGTCGCGCCTTCCCAATCGCGGCACACATTGGCCAGAAATCCGCCGCCCGAGTCGCTCGTTTCATCGAGAAACTCATCGTCCCGATCGCCGTAGAATCCGGTCGCCGAAGCACACAGGAACACCCGCGGTTTGGTCGCCAATTTTGCAATCGCTTCGCTTAAAAGATGCGTTCCATCCACACGGCTGTCGCGAATCTTCCGCTTCTTCTCATCAGTCCAGCGTCCTTCAGCGATGTTTTCGCCGGCGAGATTGATGATCGCGTCAAAGCCTTCGAGGCGCGTGGCGTCAATCCCTCCGTGATTAGGATGCCACTCGATCTCGTTGGCTTTCGGCGATGAGCGCACCAGGCGATTAATTTCAGCGCCATCGGATTCCAATGACGGAATCAGAGCCGATCCAACCAGTCCACTCGCTCCAGCGACCAAAATCTTCATGATCAGATTCCTTTTTTTTCAAGCCTCAAGTACATGTCCATACGAGGCAATTTTTCCGCCCACGTCGATGCGCCCTGGACGGAAATACTGAGCCCTCATTTATCTGCGATTTCTGCGGCAAGATTTGCATGCGCGGCGGTGCTCAAATCGTCCAGAATCGTAACTCAGTAACGCCTCTCATGCCTAGAAATATTCGTTGTATTTGGATTGAAAGTCTGTAGAATGCCCGCGTCCTTTACTCGGAATAACGCCTCAAGCGAAGCCGCTTCGCGTCAAAAGACTCCGGCTGACGGCGGTACTCCGAGCGTTTCGATTCAAGCCGAGGCAGTTCCCAGTGCGTCGCTTCACGATACTCGCACTCATTCTTGTCTGTACGGCTGCGCTGTGTCTTATCAATTTGAAGCGGGCCCAAACTCAGTCGAATCTGCGCCGCGTTACCAACACAACCGACGAAGGCATCAACCTGAATCCATCGATTAGCGGCGACGGCAGAGTCGTCGCGTTTGAATCCACGGAAGACATCGCGGGGGCCGGTGGCTCAGAACATTTCAGAGCGATTCGCGCGAGTGTCGCGGTGGATCCAGCAACATTCTTTCAAATCGGCGGCACGCGCGCGGTCACCCCGGCGATTTCGCAGGATGGATCTCGAATCGCGTTTGCTTCCAAGGATGATCCACTCGGTACGAACGCGGACGGCAATTCAGAGATTTTTCTTTTCGATGGCGCAAAACTAATTCAGGTCACGAACACTTCGCCGGGCGATCTTTCAAACAGGATCGCAAACGGAAATTTCCAACCTTCAATCTCTGACGATGGACGTTTCATCGCTTTCTCGTCGAACCGCGATCTGGCCGGACAGAATGGCGACGGGAACCCCGAAGTCTTCATTTGCGACACCGGCACGAACAGCTTCACACAGTTAACTAATTCCTCCGGCATCGTCGGCTTCAGCGACGCAAAGATTAGCGGCAACGGCGCGAGTGTCGCTTACATACGCGACAGTGGAGTCGCGCCCGGCAGCAATCGCGATCTGCTCGAGCAGCCGCGAGTTGGTCTAGGTCCAATCTTGCTTCTCGCCGCGAACGTTCCGTCGCTAAAGATGTCCTATGGTCGAGCGATCAGCGACGACGGCACGCGCGTAGTTTACTCTGCCGAGACGGCGACGAATTCGAGCCAGGTCTTTCTCTACGACGGCCGCACTGGCAATGCCATCAAACAAATAACTTCGCTCGGCGCTCGGACTACCGAAGTGCCGCTGCACCCGACGATCAGTGGCGATGGTACTAGGATCGCTTTCGCTACGCGCCGCAATGTGCTTGGCGGTAACTCAGATGGAAGCGTGGAGCTTTACGTCTTTGATGTTCCTACCGCTCAATTTTCAAAGCTTACAAATGCACCTTCGAGCGCGACTGCAGAGGCTGTGTCGTCGCTCAACGGCGACGGATCGATTGTCGCGTTCAATTTTCCGCGCGTCCTTTCGGGCGCGGTTGCTAACAGCGATACAGCCAACAACTCTGAGATCTACGTTACAGCAGTTCCAGCGCGGCCGGCGTTTGGAGTCTTAACCGCGATTCTCAACGGCGCGTCATTCGGCCATGAACCTTCAGCGATTAAAGCCATAGCGCCCGACAGTATGGCCGTGGCTCAGGGAACTGCGCTGGCGAACGCGACGATGCAGGCCCAACGTCTGCCCAACGGCAATTTTCCCACGAACCTCGCCGGCACAAGCGTTACGGTCAACGGTCGGGCAGCACAAATCTTTTTCGTTTCACCTGGACAAGTCAATTTTCTGGCGCCGCCGCAAACTGAAATCGGCAATGCTGAAGTGATCGTCACGAACGCGGAGAACTTTTCCTCGCGCGGAACTGTCCCAACGCTGCGCACGGCCCCCGGCGTTTTCACCAAGACCGGTGATGGAATCGGAGAAGGAGTGATTCTGAACAGCGACACTTTACAGGAAGGACCATTCGATCCTACCACCGGAAATCTTCGTCTGACGATTTTCGCCACCGGTGCTCGCAACGCAACACAGACAACTGTAATAATGGGCGGGCGAACTGTAAATGCCGAATCCGTGATTCGCTCGCCTGACATGCCCGGTTTGGACGAGGTTCACGTCCTGGTTCCAAAGGACCTGCGCGGCGTCGGCGCGATCAATCTTTCGCTTCAGTCTGACGGGCACCAGAGTAATCCTGTGAATGTTAGTTTCACCGGCGATCCCAGTCGCGAGGTTTTCATCAACGAAGTGCTGGCCGATCCTCCCAACGGGATCGCGGGCGACGCCAATCACGATGGAGTTCGGGACGGAACTCAGGATGAGTTTGTCGAACTCATCAACGGAACCGTGACCGACGAGATTAACCTCGGCGGCTGGACCCTCCGCACGCGTCCAATCGGAAGTTCAAACGAAACGACTCGGTTCACTTTCGCGGCGGGAACAATTCTGGCAGCAGCAAACGCAATCGTCGTCTTCGGCGGTGGAAATGCCAACTTTGATCCAAACGATCCGGTTTTCGGTTGCGCTCAAGTCGTCAAGGCGACGACTTCCGCGGGACTCTCGTTTACGAACAGCGGCCTCACGATTTTGGTACGCGACGGAGCCGGCAATCTCATCAGCCAATTCTCTTACGGCGGATCTACCGGTCTTGACGGCAACAATGGGCAGTCGTTAACACGTTCGCCGGACATCACCGGCTCATTCGTGCAACACACAGCCGCTGAGGGCGCGAATGGTCGGCTATTCTCCCCCGGCTTAAAAACCAACGGAACGCCCTTCGGCAACTGTCCCGGTCATCTCATCGCGGTTTCGATTGCCCCGCTTGCCGCAACTTTAAATGTGGGAGAGACGACACAGTTCGCCGCTCAGGCTTTGGACGAGTATGGCCGCGCCATGCAGGGCGTCCCAATTACTTTTACCTCGGATAACATAACTGCGGCCACGATCGATTCAGTTTCGACGAACCCGATCACGGTAGTGACTACGGCAACCGTCGGCGGCCACAACCCGGGCACAGCGCACATTCTCGCTTCAGCGACGGATGGAACTACAACGGTGAATAGCGCCCAGTCAACCCTGACAGTGGATGGGCCTTCGCTGTCAATTAACGATGTCACCTTGAATGAAGGCAACGCCGGCACGACGATCTTCACCTTCATCGTGAGCCTCAACCAACCTGCGCCTAAAGGTGGCCTAACTTTCAGCATCGCAGCTCAGGACGGCACCGCGACCGTGGCGGACAATGATTATCAGGGGCGCATTCTGACTGGACAGACAATCCCAACGGGTCAGCAGAGCTATACCTTCGATGTCGCGGTGAATGGCGACTTGAAGATCGAGAGCAACGAAACTTTCTTCGTCAACGTGACGAACGTAAATGGAGCGAGCGTCAACCGCGGACAAGGAGTCGGAACAATCGTGAATGACGATATCCCCATGCTCAGCGTCAATGATGTCTCGGAGAAAGAAGGCGATAGCGGCTCGACGCTATTCATGTTTACTGTCAGCTCTGCTCTGCCGGCTCCTGCGGGTGGCATCACCTTCGACATCGCCACTCACGATAATACCGCGACCACCGCTAGCGGTGATTACGTTGCGCGCTCTCTGACGGGCCAGTCCATTCCCGCCGGGGAACAGAGCTACACCTTCAGCGTCATTGTTAACGGCGACACCCTGGTCGAATTCGACGAATCGTTCTTCATTAACATCTCCAATGTCTCTGGCGGTTCTGTTTCGCGTGGCCAGGGCGTGGCGACGATCTTGAGTGACGATGAAGCAAACCTGGTGATTAGCCAGCTCTACGGTGGCGGCGGAAATTCAGGAGCGGCTTACAAGAATGATTTCGTCGAGATTTTCAATCGCGATAATACAACCGTCGATTTCGCGGTGACGAATTACTCTCTGCAAAACGCTTCATCGACCAGCAACTTCGGTTCAACCAGCTCCGCGAACAAGTTCGATCTAACAACGGGCAGAATCGGTCCACATCAGTATTTTCTCGTGCAACTGGCGGGCGGAACCAGCGGCGCGGAGCTTCCAACGCCTGACGCTACCGGAAACATTTCTATGGCTGCCGCCACAGGCAAGATCGCGCTCGTGCGCGGAACGACGGCCCTTGCCGCAGCCACCTGCCCCACCGATACAAATATCGCAGATCTTGTCGGCTATGGCAGTCCAAACTGTTTCGAGGGATCTGGCCCCACGGCGGCGCCCGGCAATACTACCGCGGACTTTAGGAAAGCGGGCGGTTGCACCGACACCGACAACAACGCGACTGACTTTTTTGTCTCGCCGGCGAATCCGCGCAACTCAAGCTCAACGAACAACTGCTCCGGCGGCGCCTCTCCAAGTCTATCCATTAACGATGTCACGGTTACTGAAGGGATCAGCGGACCGACAACGGCTGTCTTCGCCGTCAGTTTGTCCGCGCCCGCTCAGGGAACGGATGTAACTTTCGACATCGCTACCCAAGACAACACCGCGACGGTCGCAAATAATGACTACGTGGCCAGGAGCTTAACCAATCAGATCATTCCTGCCGGGCAAACGAGTTATACCTTTAGCGTAGTCCTAAACGGCGATACGGCGGTCGAACCAAACGAATCGTTCTTTGTGAACGTCACCCATGTGATCGGCGCGAATGTGACTGACAGCCAGGGCGTCGGGACAATTCAGAACGACGATTTCCCGACGCTTTCAATCAATGATGTCTCTGCGAACGAAGGCAACGCTGGAACATCCACCTTTAGTTTCAATGTCAGTCTATCCGCGCCGGCTCCGGCCCCGGTGACTTTCGACATCGCCACTCAGGACAATACGGCCACGGTTGCCGACAACGATTACGTGGCGCGCAGTCTGACAACCCAAACGATTGCGGCTGGACAACAGACTTATCACTTCGATGTCATCGTCAATGGCGACACGAAGATCGAGCCAAACGAAACGTTCTTGGTAAACGTGCCTAATGTGTCTGGCGCAATCGTCGCCGATGGCCAGGGAGTCGGGACAATTCTCAACGATGATATTCCCGTATTGAGCATCAACGATGTGACCGCTAATGAAGGCAATACTGGCACGACTAGGTTCAGGTTTACTGTCACTTCGTCTTTGCCTGCTCCAGCCGGCGGCATTACCTTCGACATCGCCGCGCAGGATGGCACGGCCTTGGTCGCCGCCAATGATTACGTTGGGCGCAGCCTCAAGAGCCAGACAATTCCGGCAGGGCAACAGACCTATCTGTTCGAATTGAACGTAAACGGCGACACGCTGGTCGAACCGAACGAAACTTTCTTCGTAAATCTCGCCAACGCTGCCGGCGCAACCATCGGCGATGGCCAGGGCCAGGGAACAATTCTGAATGACGACACTGCCAATCTGGTCATCAGTCAAGTGTATGGTGGCGGGGGAAACTCTGGCGCCGCCTTGAAGAATGACTTCATCGAAATCTTCAACCGCGGCGCTACGATAGTAGATTTTTCGATCACCCCATATTCAGTTCAGTATGCCAGCGCCAATGCTTCCGGCAACTTTGGTTCGGATAAAACGAACCTCACGTCGGGCACGATTGCTCCCGGAAAATACTTTTTGATTGAAGAAGCGGCGGGCAGTGGCGGCACGACGAATCTTCCCGCGCCTGATGCGACGGGCAGCATTGCTTTGACAACGGCCTCCGGCAAGGTTGCGCTGGTTGCCGGCACGACGGCGATCTCAGCAACCACCTGTCCGGGAGATGACGGCGCCAGTCCTTTCAATCCGAACAACTCCAGCATCGCCGACCTCGTTGGTTATGGAGCGATCGCCATTACGGCCGGTCATTGTTACGAAGGATCGGGCCCGACAAACGCGCCCTCGAATACTACGGCTGCGTTCAGAAGAGCAGGCGGCTGCACGGACACCAACAACAACGCGGCAGACTCGTTCGTCTTAGCGCCATTCCCGCGCAACTCAGGCTCTCCCGCCAACAACTGTACGGGCAGCACGCCTCCGAATCTCACCATTAATGACGTGACAGTGACCGAGGGAGATAGTGGAAAAACCACGGCAACTTTTACCGTCACCTTGGCCGCGCCCGCTCAGGGGACTGAGGTTACTTTCGACATTGCTACCCAAGACAACACCGCAACTACGGCCAATAATGATTACGTCGGAAAGAATCTGACGAATCAGTTTATTCCCGCCGGACAAACGACCTACACGTTCGCCGTCACAGTTAACGGAGACACCGCAGTCGAGGCCAATGAAACGTTCTTGGTGAACGTTACTAATATAAGCGGGGCGACTGTGACAGATGACCAAGGCTTGGGAGTGATTCAGAACGATGACCTTCCAACTCTGTCGATCAACGATGTCTCGACAATCGAAGGTGACAATGGAACGACTAGCCTAACTATGGTCGTGAGTTTGTCAGCTCCCGCCCTGGCGCCGGTAACCTTTGATATTGCCACGCAGGATGGCACGGCCACCGTCGCCGATAACGATTACTTGCCCCGTAATCTTAGCAAGCAAACAATCTTTTCAGGCGAGCAAACCTATCTGTTCGACGTAACAATTAACGGCGATACAAACCTCGAAGTTGGGGAAAGATTCTTCGTCAATGTCAACAATGTGAGCGGCGCAGCGATCCAGAAGGGTTTGGGTATCGCAACGATCCTCACGGACGATCCGCCGGTAGTAATAAGTGAATTCCGCACTCGTGGACCCAACGGCGCCAACGATGAATTCATCGAGATTTACAATAGCACCGACAGCCCGATCGATATCAGCGGCTGGAAGATCAAGGGCTCTAACAGCTCCGGCACGGTCGCCACCCGCGTAACCGTCAACAACAATACTACTCTGCCGGCGCGCGGACATCTTCTCGCCACCAACAGTACTAGTTACAGCGGCAGCGTATCGGGAGATCAAACTTACACCAACGGCATCACTAATGATGGCGGCATAGCGCTCACCACGCCTGATGATTTGGTCCTGGATCAGGCGGGCATGAGTGTGGGTTCGGAATTCAAAGAAGGAACCACGCTCGCACCTTTGTCCGGCGATACCAATCATAGTTATGAGCGCAAGCCAGGCGGCTTTCAGGGGAGCACTCAGGACACTGACGACAATAATA
>QHXG01000146.1 GCA_003222845.1 Acidobacteriota bacterium
GCTCGGAATACATCTGGCGGTTGCGAGGTTGGGAGCCTGGCAAGCCGTTCGACTCGGGCACCCGTGGCCGCTCTCTTCAGAAGATGCAAGAACAAGAGACGCGCTTTGCCGATACTCGCAAGGCTCTTGGAAGGCAACTACTTGAACCAGAGTCTACGAACTGGACTGCGATCGGCCCCGCACCTCTGCCCGACTTTACAAACCCGCTTAGTGGCCGGGCGACCGCGATTGCCATCAATCCGAATAACGCCAATATTGTATATCTGGGGACGGCGCAAGGCGGACTTTGGCGCACGCTCGATGGAGGTTCAAGCTGGACTGCACTGATGGACAACGCGCAGTCGCTGGCGATTGGCGCGGTCACCATCGATCCATTGAATCCTTCGACGGTGTTCGTGGGCACCGGCGAAGGCAATCTGTCGCTTGACAGCTTTGCTGGCGTAGGCCTTTACAGAATCGATAATGCAGACCAGGCGAACCCAACGGTTAACGGTCCATTTGAAACCAGAGTCGCAGGCACTGGGACGAGCGCCAGCAACGGGCATGCGTTTTTGGGCACTGGAATCAATCGAATCGCCGTCGATCAAAACAATGATAACCGAATCTTCATCGGAAACATTTGGGCATTCGGCGGCGTTTCAGGCGAAACAATCTGCTGCGGGGGATCGGCTGCCTTTATGGGCCTTTACTTCTCGTCCAATGCGCTCTCAGCGTCGCCGACTTTTTCGCGTGTCGATGTCCCTAATGGAACTTCAAACGGCTACCAAGGAGTTACAGATATCATCTTCGAGCCGGGCAGCTCCAGCAACTTACTTATTGGCGTGAGAGATCACGGCGGACTCGGAACCACCGGAGTGTACCGCACAGCCACGGCTACGAATGCCCCTGGCACGGCCCCTGTCTTCACGAGAGTGCTGACGGAAACTGGCATCGTCAACATCAAACTGGCGATTAACAAAGTGGGTTCCACCGTGACGGCTCTGGCAGCAACTGAGGAACCGGCCACTGGACCTGTATGCACCGGCGTAAATGGCGTTGTCTGGAAGTCCGTCGACGGCGGTGCTACCTGGCCGACCAAACTCAGCGCAGCCAATGGTTTTTGTAACAGCCAGTGCTGGTACGATATTGGACTGGCTATCGATCCGGGCAATGCAAATAACATCTACCTTGGAGGTACCACCAATGGCCCATGTGGGGTGAACGCGGCGAGATCGACGGATGGCGGCACGACGTTCAACGAGTACGGGGCTGGACTCATCCACACTGACGTTCACGCGATCGCTATTGCTCCTGGATCAACCTCGACGATCTTCAACGGCAATGATGGCGGCATATGGAGATCAATAGATTCCGGCGTCAATTGGACCAGCGTAAATAACGCACCTCTTAACACCATTCAGTTTGAGAGTCTGGCGCTGCATCCGACCGATCGCAACTTCACCATCGGTGGGACTCAGGACAACGGCACGAACTATCAGAACAGCGGAGGTGTGTGGTCGCGCCTGGCGGGTGGCGATGGCGGATTTACTATCATCGATCAGAATGCTATCGACACTACTAACGTCACGACGTATCACACTTACTATAACTCGACAAATAACCTGATCGGCTACGAATTGACGACCCCCGGCTCTGGTGTGTTTACTTTTAGAGGGTGCTCTGGCGGAACCAGTCAGAATGGCATCAACTGCGGCGATAGAGTGCTGTTCTATGCGCCGATGGCCCGTGGGCCGGGCAATCCAAACACGATCTATTTCGGTACGGATCGTCTCTACCGCTCTACAGATAAGGGCGCAAATCACACGATAGTCAGCCAGGCGCCATTCAAATCGAATATGCGCGTGAGCGCAATCGGCATCTCGCCTGCGAACGACAATGTCAGAATCGTCGGGTTGGAGGATGGAACTGTTTTCGCCACCACCACCGGCGCGAATCCTCTCACGCAAGTTGAAGGTGGGGGAGGTGGAGGCGGCGCAATCCCAGACAAGTACATCGCGCGCGCCGTCATCGATCCTAACAATTCAAATACGGCTTACGTTACGCTCGCTGGCTTCGGCACGACGACGCACGTCTGGAAGACAACAAACCTGAACGCTTCACCACCCACTTGGACGAACGCGTCAGGTTCGGGAGGCACGGCCATTCCAGACGTTCCAGTGAACGCATTCGTGATCGATCCGACGAAATCGAGCAATCTCTTTGCGGGAACCGATATAGGCGTCTACAACTCACTTGACAGCGGCTCCACCTGGAATCCATTTGGCACTGGTTTACCGCGCGTAGCCGTTTTTGACATGGCGATTCAGAATCCGAATCGGGTTTTACGTGTTGCGACTCATGGACGCGGCATGTGGGAGATTTCCGTGGCTGGCGGCACTTCTTCGTTAGCGATCAGCAGCGTAACGCCGCCGGCCGGACGCACTTCAGGCGGGCAGCAGATCAATTTGACGGGCGTGTTTGCTGGTTTATCTACAGTCACGATGGGCGGCGTCTCGTCGTCATGGTTCTACACCAACGGCGGCAGCGATACGAGCATGATAACTGTGACTACACCAGCACATGCAGCAGGCGCAGTGCAGATTGATCTGACGCCAACATCCGGGAATGTCTATTCGAAACCAAATGCATTCGCTTACTTGCCGACCGTCTTTACGGACAACACGATCATGGTGGGTCAGACGACGGCAAAGGCGCAACACATCATCGAACTGCGACAGGCGGTTGACGCTATGCGCGCGGTTGCTGGACTTGGCGGCGCACCGTGGAATGATCCTGCGCTGGCGGCTGGCAATACCGTAAGAGCGATTCACATCCTGGATTTGCGCACGTACCTGGACGACGCGGCGACCAGACTTGGTTACTCGACATCGGCGTATACTGATCCGGGGCTGACGTCAGGTTTCGTGATCAAGCGCATTCATATTGAAGAGTTGCGACAACGGATCAGAACCATCGCCGGCTAAGGGCCAGCGCTGGAATCGTTAACTAGTAGCGAGGGAACAATTCTTGTCTTGCTTAGTTTGCAGTAATGATTCTGACGCCTGGTCCGTGGCAGGTATCAGAGCTTATACTGATAAGCCGGAATAATCGCGAGGCAGTACTCTCCTATTCGATCACAACCACGAGCTTTCCCACCTCAACGTCGCAATGGTCAAGGTGTTAGTTCCTCGACCCAGCATCGACAACGCCTTCCGGCGTCAGCGATCGACTTTCGCACCCCTAGCCAGTTACGCCGCTTTATATTATGATGGGCCGACTTCAGTTTCAGTGATCGGTTCCAGAGTTCCGCCTGACATCCGCTTAGATCCTGTTTTGCTGAAAAAATCTCTGGATTGTGGAGTAATAATTTGAGGACCCTTAGAAACTCTTTATGGCCGCGGAGCGGTCGCAGGGCAAACCTGCGCCGCTGGCTCATCGCGTCAGGTGTAACGCTAATTTGTTTTAGTGCTTTGTTTTTCAAAGCGTCCACCCACGCGCAATCACACACTTCAAAGCGCGCCCGCCAAACTTCCGCTGACCGTGAGAAAAAGGGACGCACTGCAAAACTCGAGCGGCGCCGTGAGAATGAACCTATTCAAGAAGACGTCGAACGTCGTGAAAACTGGTTTTGGTCACAACGCATGTATCCATTCGATGATTTACCCGACGACGCGCGGCGAAAGGCTTGGGATGCCCGCCCAATTGACAAGGGAATGCGGGCTCAAGCGTTGATATGGCAACCGATCGGACCGGTTTCGACTTCGTCGGCGTATGTAAGCCAGTGGGGCACGACCAGTGGGCGAGTTAGCGCTATTGCGATTGCTCCGAACAATCCTCAACTGTTGCTGATCGGAAGCCCGACTGGAGGATTGTGGCGCTCGACCGATGGCGGCGTGAACTTTGTTCCGGTTGCCGACAACCTTACGGACATCTCAATCGGCTCGATTGCGTTCGCGCCGAGCAATCCTCAGATTGTCTACGCCGGCTCGGGCGATGCCGTTAATCGCGCTTACTTTGGCGCCGGCGTTTTGAAATCGACTGACGGCGGACAGACGTGGGTACGCATAAGCGACAGTACGCTAAGAACATTCGGTGTGGTTCGTCAGGTGGCCGTGGATCCAACTAATCCGGACACCGTGTATGCAGTTCAGTATGACCGCATCGATACGAACACGAACCAGACCTTTGCCAGCGGATTCTTTCGCTCGACCAATGGAGGCGTCACCTGGACCAGGACACTGGCAGGCCTCTTTCGAAACATGGCGATTGAGCCGGGCCAACCGCAGACTCTTTACCTGGCAGCACGGAGAGTCGATCCGGCCAATGCGGCCACCCCGCCAGGCATCTACCGATCGACTAATGGCGGACAGAATTGGGATTCGGTATACGCCGCGCCTTTTCAGAGCACCAGCGACATCCGCGTGGCAGTAACGCCCGCGGACGCCCAAAAGGTTTACGTTTACGAAGGCGGCAGGAACGGCGGACCTCTACAGTTGCGAGTCGAAGTAAGCAACGATGGAGGAGGAACGTGGAGTAATCGCGGAACACGAAATGACATTGATCCAGGGCAATTCAATTACAACACCTACATCTTTGTCAGCCCGGCGGATGCCAACACGATTTATGTCGGTTCGCGCGATACTTTCAAGAGCACAAATGGGGGCCAGTCATTCACTAATATTATGGGAGCCTTTGCTGCTCCGTCCTTCGCGGACTACACGCCGGAGTTATCAACTACCCATCCCGATCAGCAGACTGTTGCCTTTGCTCCAAACGATGCGAACACCGTCTACTTCGGCAATGACGGCGGCCTGTTCAAATCAACCAACGGCGGCACGACATTGCAGTCACTCAACGGCACGCTTTCGCTGACCCAGTTTGTAGGGTACGCAGTTGATCCAACCGACGCTTCCAGGTCATATGGCGGAACGCAGGACAATGGCTCGCAAAGACGTCAGGCGAGTACCAGCCGGTGGCGCGAAGTAGACGGTGGCGATGGCGGGAATTTCGTTGTGGATCAGCAAACGCCAAGTACTGTCTTCTCGACTTACATCGAAGGTTCGATCACCCGCCTTACCAATTTCGGCGCCGCCCGCGACTCTGAAGTAGGAAACAATGGCATATTTGGCGAGCCGACTAACGGGCCGCGGATCAGCTTCTATCCTCCTTTTACCGGCAATGGCGTGGATTCAAAACTTTACTTCGGGACCTGGAGACTCTTCATCTCGACGAATCGCGGTAACAGTTGGAACGCGCCTGCGGGAATGACTGATCTTACGAATGGCGACCCAGACGTGTTGAGCGCAATTGGCGTCGCGCGATCAAACATCAATACGATTTATGTGGGATCAAGTGGTGGCGCCGTGCAAGTAAGCACTAATGAAGGTGCGACCTGGACCGATATCACGGCCGGACTCCCGAACCGCAGCATTACCGGAATTACCGTGAGCCGCACGGATCCTGCCACAGCCTTTATCACAGTCTCGGGTTTTGGCTCGGGTCACGTATTCAAGACCACGAACACTGGCGGCGCCTGGACCGACATCAGCGGCAACCTGCCGAATATTCCCACTAACTGTCTTTTAGTCGATCCGCAAAACGCGAACACAATCTATGTTGGCACCGACATCGGCGTTTTCATTTCAACGACGGGCGGAAACACCTGGGCCTCGTTCAATAATGGGTTGCCACCGGTGGTCGTAACCAAGCTGGTGGCCAGTGGCAATACGATTCAGGCGGGAACTTACGGGCGCGGCGGCTTTCAACTGAACGATGTCGGCACTCTGCCAACCGTTCAATTCAATGCGGCCAACTTCACGGTCAACGAAGGCGCCGGTGTGGCCACAATCACCCTGACGCGTACAGGAACTACGACCAGCAACTCAAGCGTTGCGTATGCGACGAGTGATATCGCCGGTTCGCAGAACTGTAACGTCTTCAATGGCTACGCTTCGTCGCGCTGCGATTATTTGACCTCGATAGGCACTGTGAGTTTTGCAGCCAATGAAACTTCCAAGACTGTCTCGATTCCGATAATTGACGATTCATACGCCGAAGGCAACGAGTTCTTCACGATCACGCTGAGCAATTCAAGCGGTGCTACGCTCGGTACTACCTCAACTGCCACGGTCACGATTATCGATAACGATTCGGTGACCGGCCCGAATCCGATCGACCAGGCAGGGTTCTTCGTTACCGAACACTACTATGATTTTCTCAATCGGCAACCAGACGCAGGTGGCTTGGCTTTCTGGATCAACGAATTATCTTCGTGTGGAACTAATCAAGCCTGCATTGAGCTGAAGCGAATCAACGTCTCCGCGTCTTACTTTCTTTCGACCGAATTTCAACAGACGGGTTATCTGGTCGAGCGACTCTACAAGTCTGCATACGGCGACGCCAGCGGAGCATCAACTCTCGGCGGCGCTCATCAGGTTGTCGTGCCCGTTGCTCGATTCGGAGAGTTTCTGCCTGATACGCAGCAGATTGGTCAGGGAGTTGTGGCAGGCCAGACCGGCTGGGATACGGTGCTGGAAAATAACAAGCAAGCATTCATCGCTCAATTCGTGCAGCGCTCGCGATTCACAACAGCGTTGCCGTCGACGATGCCGCCGGCGGAGTTTGTAGACCAGCTGAACACAAACGCGGGCAGCGTGCTGTCATCGACCGATCGCGCGACGGCGATTGCCTTATTTGGCGGCGCGACCGATACGAGTAACGCCACCGAGCGGGCGCAAGCGCTTCGTCAAGTCGCTGAGAATTCAACCCTGGTGACGAATGAATTCAACCGCGCGTTCGTGCTGATGCAATTCTTCGGTTACCTGCGGCGCGATCCGAACACCGGCCCAGACACAGATTACACCGGCTACGACTTCTGGCTGGCGAAGTTAAATCAATTCAACGGCAATTTCGTCAATGCCGAGATGGTCAAGGCGTTTATTACGTCGGTAGAATATCGCACGCGCTTCGGACCGTGACGTTTTGAAATTAATCAATGCGCGATTCTTAATCTCCAAGATAGACTTCGCCGGTATTCAATTGCTGACGCCCAAAGTCTCTAGGCGCGGCATACAACTTCAGTTAGTCGCGCCTCGAAAGAATTCCAGCGCGTCGAAAGATTTACGCCGGACTCGTGTACGGGACGATTAACCAGACGCCGATCAAGCACAACCTACTTGAAAGTCTCGCTGGGGCTGGAATCCAAAAGTGAAAGACTATTACACCGTTTATGACTGACGGTGCTTAGGAGCCACATTATGAAATTGTCCCTTGCGTTTAATT
Organism: Acidobacteriota bacterium; assembly: GCA_003222845.1. Classification (GTDB taxonomy): domain Bacteria; phylum Acidobacteriota; class Blastocatellia; order Pyrinomonadales; family Pyrinomonadaceae; genus UBA11740. The sequence goes on from QHXG01000146.1 coordinate 7,261, forward strand.
CTACACGCCGTTCTAAATCTCACTTTATTTACCCAGTCGTCATTCGGGTTTCGTCTGTGTGCGGCCTGATGACGGCGCTGCTGATTGCCATCAGCATGGGTAGCCACCCCGCTCCCAAAAGTGCCGGCGCCTCGACCAACCCGCCAGACTCAAACACGAATTATCAGGTCAGTCCGGTAGGCACGCAGAGCCAGTCCATTACCTTCCCGGTCATTCCGAACAAGACTTTTGGCGTGGATGGACCATTTAATCTC
>QHXG01000147.1 GCA_003222845.1 Acidobacteriota bacterium
GCCGGAAGCGTAGGGCTTAATCTCACGCAGCCGACGACGACGAATCTCTTCTACTCCAGTGAGCTCGCCTGCTTGCGAAACACGTTCGAGTCCAAACGAACGCTGCCAACTAGTCCACAAGTTCTCTTCGTTCTTCCGGCGAATAATGCGGGAGATGTTGAAGCCCCACGATTCAACGCCTTCCTTAAAGCGCAAGGTCGTTAGCGGAATCTCAATCTCGACGGTGTAGCCCTGGTCATCAATTCGACCCGCAGAGATCCACGAACCGTTCCAGGTAATATTGATGTCCCGGCCCTCATCTGTGATTAGGGCGTCCTGCTGAGTGCCTAGCGGATTGACTATGAAACGAAAAGCATTGCGCCGATCGTGATAAGTATCGAGCACGATCGCGACAGTATCGTCGTTGGAGAACTCTGCATCGCGAACCAATTCACGGGCGTTGATATGGGCGGCATCCGCGTCAAAAGCGCGTATGCCAAAGTAGATGTTCTTGTCATCGAACAGCACGCGAACTTCCGTGCGCTCAGACGCAGGCGCACCTTCGGTCGGCTGTTGCTGTAGAAACTGAGTTGCGGGCTGGGCCAGCGACCAATCGGGTTCATCGAGAAGACCGTCGATCTTAATCGCGTCCGCGACACGGACGGCCTGAATTCGCCGTCCTTCCGGGCTCTTTTGCGGTTCTTGTGCGGGCTTAGCGGACGTGGACTGCGTCTTATCTGTTGTTGATGTCAGCTGAGCTTGGGCGACGATCACTAACGGAGTCATGGTGAGCGCAAGCAGCAACGCCCGGAAGCGTTCCAATCTATTATCGAAACGCCTCGGTGCGAATGTCATAGCTGCTTGTCTGAAGGCACGGCGATTCTGAGCACGGGCTTCCCGCCAACATTTTGCAAGGGAAAATAGACTCGATGCGTGCGCTGGTCAACGGCGACAGTGTGCGCGTTGGCAGCAAAGAATCCTTCGCCGATCTTTTCCAGGTTCTTACCACGCTCGTCGAAGATTGAGATGACGCCGCTCTCGGCAGAAACATAAAGGCGACCAAAGCCTCTATCAAAGGCAAGCACGTCCGGTTCTGCGCCCACGGGATGAATGGCCGTCATTTTCTTCGCGTCCAGATCAAATACGGCCAGCTTTGCATTCTCTTCGCAGGCCACGAATGCCAACGCGTGCTCGCTGTCGATGTTGAGTCCGTGGCTCCCGTTGCAACCGGGCAGGGGATAGCGTCCGATGACTTGATTCTTATTCGGATCGATCTCGGCGAGCTGGTTTTGGCCATGCACCGTGACAAAGATATGTTCCGAGACTGAATCGTACTGCGTGTTTCCCGCGCCTCCTCCAAGCGCAATCGTCGTTACCACCTGATAGGTTTTGGCGTCAATAACCGTGTCCGTCTTGCCGTGTAGATCTGAGACGTAAATCTTGTTGGCCTTGCTCGCATAAGCAACTCCATCCGGATAATCTCCGCCAGGCGCACGCGCGATGATTTGAAGTGTGTGGTCATCAATGACAGCCAATTCATTCGAACCAGTCGCCGAGGCATAGACGTGGTGAAGCTCAGGAACCGCGAGCACGCCATGCACTCGTTTTAGATCCTTAACATCACCAACTACGGTTTGTTTGTTCACGTCGAAAACCGTCATCAGATCAGAGCCCAGGTGCGCGATGTAAAGACGACCGTTGTCGCTGTCCAGGCTCTGATAATCGAGCCGTGACAAACCGCCGGTCAACGGCACATCAATAAGAGTGCGCAAGGGAAGCTTTCCAGAAGCACCTGTCATCGAGGGGACCGAGTTCGCGTTGTCTTTGCTAACGTCAGTCTGCGCGTTTCCCGATCCGGCTCGCTTTTGAACACTCGATTCCTCAGCGCGCTGTGAGCAAGCGACTATGAGGAGCCCTGTTCCGATCGAGATCGCTACGCCTGTGAAGAAAGTTTCTGCATTAGGCCATTTGAACTTTCGCTTGTAAGTGCCTCCCTTAAGCCCGCTGGAATTTATCATCACAACCTCTTTCTTTACTCGTCTGATCCAAAGAACTAGTGCTCGTGTCGATGATGAATGTCTGGATAATGAGGGTGAGTATGAAACAACCTTTCATGTCGATGCATGTGCATGTGAGTTTCAGCCAAGAGCGCCGGGTCGTTATGGTGCTGATGGTGCTCATCGTGGCTGTGCCGGTGATCGTGCTCAACTGCCTTATGCCAGTGCCCATGTTCGTGTCGTTCAGTTAAGTGAAGCCAGACGCCGACGAACATCAGGGCCGCCGCGCCGAAGAAATAGATCGTAACGGCATCCCTCAAGATCAGAATTGAGAGCAACGCGCCGACGAAAGGGGCGACTGAAAAATACACCCCGGTCCGGGCAGTACCGACCTGCCGAAGCGACAAAACAAATAGAGCGAGGCTGACACCATAACCTAGAAAGCCGATCAGAGATGCTATCCCGATCGGGGCTAAGCCGGGAATCGATGCACCAAGCATCAGCGCAATGATTAAATTCACCACGCCGGCAACAAGACCTTTCAATGCCGCGATTTGGAGTGGATCTCCAATGGACACATTTCGCGTCAGGTTGTTGTCGATTGCCCACGCCAGACAGGCGGCGATTATAGCCAGCGGACCCCAAGGCAGGCCCAACTGAGGTCTGCCCGACCAGGAGAGTAACGCGCCGCCCGCAATGATCGCCAGCATGCCGAGCGCAATCCGCCGGTCAAAATTTTCCTTGAAAATAAACCAGGCGATCATCGCCGTGAACACGCCTTCGAGATTGAGAAGCAGGGAGGAGGAAGATGCAGGCGTGATGCGCAGCCCAATTAACAAGAGGAGTGGACCAATCACGCCACCACACAGAATCGCGCCGCCGAGCCAGGGAAGATCCGCCGATCTCAAACGAGCTTCGCCAATGGTCTGGTCTTTGAATCGGCCGCGTAACCATACGCACAGCGTAAGGCCGACGCCTGAGCCCATATACAACAGGCCGGCCAGAAGGGTCGGCGTCATTCTCTCAAGTAGGATTTTTGCGAAGGGGGTGCTGGCCCCGAAGAGCACCGCTGCAGTGAGAGCATAGAGGGGTCCGCGGTTGATGGTCCTGCTTGAGTGTCTTTTCCCGCTCACAATGCTCATCAGTCTATGCGAGTCACTCGGTGCTATATTACTGCTTTACTTGTGACAGTAACGGTCGTTACAATCTAATTCCCCTGTTACTTCTGAGTCAATGGTCAAGAGCTCGGCAGAAAAGCTGGAGTGGATCTTACTGATCCATCAGTTGCCACCCAAGCCTACCAACCTGCGCGTGCGCATCTGGCGCAAGTTGCAGAAGCTCGGGTCGGTGGCGATTAAGAATTCCGTTTATGTGCTGCCGGCAAACGAGAAAACGCACGAAGACTTCCAGTGGTTGAAGCAGGAGATCGAATCTGCCGGCGGCGAAGCCACTGTCTTTCGAGCAGCCTCGGTCGAAGGCGCGACCGACGAAGAAATCGTAGCGGCTTTTCGCAAAGCGCGTGATGAAGAGTTTGCCGCCATCGCGGCAGAACTCGAAGGACTGTCTGGCGCGGTCAGTAAACAGTCTCATGGAAAACACCTCACCAGCGGCCGACTGGCCACGCACGAATCGGAGCTGGACAAGCTACACGCGCAACTGCAAACGGTCATCGCCAACGATTTCTTTAACGCCGATGGACGCGCACTTGCGCTAAAGGCCTATGAGCGTGGTCAGAAAGCCATTCGCGCGGCGCGCGGTCCGGCAGCGAAAGCGTCACGGTCTCAGAAACAATCAGGAACCCTCGATCTGGCGAAGTATCAGGGTCGCCGTTGGATGACGCGACGCAACCTGCACATCGACCGGCTGGCTTCGGCCTGGCTGATCAGGCAGTTCATCGACAAGCGTCCACGTTTTTACTTTGTGGCCGAGGGCGCTACGGTCGCAGGCGCAATTCCCTTCGACATGTATGGGGCCGAGTTCACTCATCATGGTGAGGATTGCACATTCGAGACGATCCTCAAACGATTCGGGTTGAGCAATAGCAAAGGTCTGCGTGAGATTGGAGAAATTGTTCATGACATTGATTTGAAGGATGACAAGTTTCACCGTCTTGAAGCGGCGGGTCTCAATGCGATCGTCAACGGCTTGGGCAAGACGCTGCGTGATGATCGCAAACTGGTCCAGCAATGCAGCGCGATCTTTGACGGGCTGTATTCGCTGCTCGGTCAAAATACGCAGAAGGAGAAACCGAGGCGAAGCGCTCGGCGAATGAGAGGAAGGCGGCGTGACGACCAAACGTAAAGGTAATTCCCCGATGCCGGAATTCGTTACGTTCGAGCGCCGATCAATCAGAGAGAGGTAATCAGATGAAGCTCAAAGGGTTTGCTTTCAGTCTGCTGTTAAGTTTGTTAGCAGCAGCAATCGTCTGGGCCCAGACAAGTACGTTTGATTTCAACAACGACAAAGTCGGAGCAGCGCCAAGCGGTTTTTCGACTGCGCTCACGGGCAGAGGCAGACCCGGCAAGTGGGTAGTAATAAAGGACCCTGCTTCGCCCAATCAGGGAAACGTCTTGGCGCAGACTGATGCGGATCGGACTGACTATCGATTTCCAGTGTGCGTTTACGATGGCCTGAGCGCAAAAGACGTCGATGTCGCGGTGAAGTTTAAGCCCGTCTCCGGCAGAGGCGACCAGGGAGCCGGCATCGTCTGGCGCTACCGTGACAAAGACAACTATTACATCGTGCGCGCCAACGCTCTCGAAGGCAACGTCGTGCTTTACAAAGTCGAGAACGGTAAACGGACGGATCTGCCGCTCATTGGAAAGGGCCGCACCTATGGGATGAAGGAGAAGGTGCCGTCCGCTGAGTGGGGCACACTACGCGTCGTTGCCAGGGGCAATCACTTTGAGGTCTACCACAATGAAAAGAAGCTTTATGACGTGGAAGACGAGACCTTCAGGGAGGCGGGCAAGATCGGATTGTGGACCAAGGCTGACTCAGTGATCTATTTCGACGATCTGCAGATTGGTGTGAAGTGAATTGACTGATGCCCAAACAGAATAATTCTGAATCCAGTCATCAGATGCCTTCGTGGCGCGAAGTGTTCTTGTACTTTCTCTTTCTGGGCTTCGTTAACGTCGGTGGGCCAGTCGCTCAGATCACGATGATGTATAACCACATGGTGGAGAGGCGCAAGTGGCTATCGAAAGATCGATTCGTGAAGATCATGGCGTTCTGCCACATGCTACCTGGCCCTGAGGCCCTGCAATTGGCGATCTACGTTGGCTATTTGAAACGCAAGTTGTGGGGTGGAATCCTGGCCGGTCTCACCTTCATTCTGCCCGGCGCAATCGTGATGATCGTTCTGAGCTGGCTGTACGTCAAGTACGGCAAGCTGCCGGCGGTCAATAATGCGCTCTACGTTCTCAAGCCCGCAGTTCTGGGGATCATCGCGGCCGGGATCATCAAGTTCGGCAGAGCGGCCATTCGCAAAGTGTTTCTTGCTGTCTTGCTGGTGGGCGCGTTCGTCGGAATGCGTTTCGCGGGAATCAACTTCCTGTTGATTCTGCTCATAGCTGGTGTATTGAATTTACTGATCGAAGAAGGCTGGCCACGGTTGAAGAAAGGAGCACCAACCCTTCCAGTCACGATTGGAGCATTCGCGCTACTGCTTCCATTTATTGATTCGCGTTTGTTCCAGATCGCATGGTTGTTTCTTAAGACAGGTTTGTTCAGCTTTGGCGGGGCATATGCTTCTCTTGTCTTCGTTCAGCGCGGTGCAGTAGGGCAGTATCACTGGCTGACGGATGGCCAGTTGTTGGACGGGGTGGCGATGAGCGTGGCGACACCTGGGCCATTCATGCTGTTTACGACTTTTGCGGGTTATCTCGCGGGCGGAATCTCTGGAGCAGTGCTCGCCACATTCTTCGTCTTCTTGCCTTCGTTCATCTTTGTCATCGGCGGCACTCACTATATTGAAAAAGTTCGCGACAATCGGACTATTCAGGCATTCCTTGCCGGTGTCAGCGCCGCCGTAGTTGGCGTGATCGCGGTTGTTTCTCTCGATCTGATTCCCGAGGCAATTGTTGGCTGGCCCAGTTTCGTCATCGCCGCCATGGCTTTTCTCCTCATCGTTTGGTTGAAACGGGATGTGGCCTTAGTAGCAGTTGGCGCGATGGCCGGCGGAATTATTTATTCACTTGTACGAGCGTTTGCTTAGTCAAGCAAGACCAAGCCCCCTCAATAAACAACCAGGAATGAAAGACTAGAGCGATAAGAAAGGCAGGAATGAAAATGAAAAGAGACCGAAAACTGACGCGCAGGATACTGATCCACTTATCTCTGGCGCGTAAGACGAGAAGAGTCCTTCTGAGCGTCGTCGCGTTTGCAGTAGCGACCTTGTTTGTGTTGGCGGCTTGCTCTGCGCCGCAGAATCAGTCGGGACAATCCAACAACCAACAGCAAGCTGGAGCAACGGATTGGAAGCCAGTCGAGCAAGCGTTGGGTAAAGCGGGATCGATGCAGCCGGGAGATGTTTACAAAGTCAGTCTGCCGCGCAGCGATCTGAAGGTCACCGTTGGCGGCGTGGAACTCAAGCCGGCACTCGCGCTTGGTTCTTGGGTGGCCTTCAAGAAAGCCGGCGATATGACAACGGTGATGGGCGATCTGGTGCTTACCGAAGATGAAGTGACGCCTGTCATGACCAAACTTGAAGAAGGCGGCGTCGAACCAACGGCTTTGCACAACCACGTGCTCCATGAATCTCCGCGCGTGATGTACATGCACATTCATGCGATGGGTGATGCCGTGAAGATCGCCAAGGCAGTCCATGATGCGCTCGCGTTGAGTAAGACTCCTTTTGCTGCTCCCGCCGCCGCTGCTCCGAATCAGGATCTCGGAATTGATACGAAGCAAATCGATCAGATCGTTGGCCAAAGTGGAAAAGTAAACGGCGGGGTCTATCAATTCTCCGTCCCACGCGCCGACAAGATCATGGACAATGAGATGGAGATTCCACCCGCGATGGGAATCGCGCAGGCCATTAACTTCCAGCCGACAGGTGGAGGCAAAGCAGCTATTACGGGCGACTTCGTGCTGCTCGCCAGTGAAGTCAACCCTGTGATCAAGGCGCTGCGAGACAACGGCATCGAAGTGACTGCTTTGCACAGTCACATGCTCGTCGAGACCCCGCACCTGTTTTTCATGCACTTTTGGGCCAATGACGACGCGCTGAAGTTGGCCCGAGGCCTGCGCGCCGCTCTCGATAAGGTGAATGTAGTAAAGAGCTGAGTGCGTAATCGTAACCTGGAGGAGAAAGCGCTCGTCTATTAGTGGCGAGACTTCCTACTATAAGCCGCAGTCTGATCCATGCGTTGCGACTGATCGCTATGAATCATATCTACTGGCTGTTACTGGTTTTGCTCCTTTCGTCTTCCGCATTGGCGCAAACGGGCTCACTGCGCGGTCAGGTCACCGATCAGAACGGTGGCGGTGTTCCCGGCGCGAAGGTCACGGTCAACGGACCATCAGGATTGGTCAAGACTACAAACGCTGATAAGAGCGGATCGTATTCGTTCGCTGGATTGCCAGCCGGAGATTATGAGGTGCAGGCA
>QHXG01000148.1 GCA_003222845.1 Acidobacteriota bacterium
TCCACTCCGAGCCTTTCCGAATCAAAAACCAGACGGGCCTGGATCTCCCCGTTCAGACATTTGATCGCCGCCGCCGTCAGCACGCCCTCTGGAGCGCCGCCGATGCCCATCACCGCATGAATGTTCGTGCCGGCCACTGCTGCCGAGATGCCCGCGGAAAGATCACCATCTGGGATCAAACGAATGCGAGCGCCGGCGGCCCGCACGTCGTCAATCAGTTTCTTGTGCCGCGGACGCTCCAAAACTATCACGGTTAAGTCTTCGATGTCGCGACCGAGACGCCGCGCGATATTACGCAGATTTTCTTTTACGGGCGCGTCGATGTCGACCACCCCGCGCGACGAAGGCCCCACCACAATCTTGTCCATGTAGATGTCCGGCGCGTGCAGCAAACCGCCGCGCTCCGCCGCCGCCACGAGCGCGCAGAGGTTCGTTCCCTCCAAAGGATCGACGGCAATATCAACTTCAGGGCACGACTCAGCCAACTCTTCGCCGACTCCGAATCCACCGCCGACTTCTTCGCCAATGAACAGCATCGGCGCTTCGTCGCGCTCGCCCTCACCGATCACGACGCGGCCGCGCATCGGCACGGTATCCATCACTTCGCGCATCGCTTCGACCGCAACCTGATCCGAATACTTTCGATCGCCCTGGCCCATCGTGCGCGCCGCGGCGATTGCTGCCGCTTCAGTCACGCGCAAAAACTCTAACGACAGCTCGCGTTCTGTCCTTAACTCTGGCGCCATCTTGTGTCTCCTATGCGCAGAAATCATACGCCTGCAAATAAAGGCGACTAAGTTATCCGAGAATGAAGAAAAGCGCCGCCATAGTAACAGAAAGCTTCAGCCGCTGGAAACCGATCCTTACAAAGTCTCCTTTTGAATTCTTAGCGCTTTTACAAAACCACGCAGGGTTGATTTACATCTCGGTTGGCGTACAAAACTCGGCATCGTTCCCCGGCTTTAGTTAGATCAAAATTAAGATTTTGAAGGAGCTATATTTATGTCTGCCGTAATGCAAATACCAACCATCAATGAAGACAAGATGAATACGTTTCTAGGCAAGGTCGGCGGCGATTTCGGCGCGTCGCTAAGCTCCGCGCTGGTTTATATCGGGCAGAAACTGGGATTGTATAAAGCACTGGCCGACGCCGGTCCGCAGACGCCAGCCGAGTTGGCCCAACGTACCAATACTAACGAACGTGACAAATTACTCTCGAGGTCTCATTGGTGGTCAATATTGCTAGAGAGCATTGACCTCGTGTTTCTTTATATTTGGCATAGCGTATTTTTCAAAAACCAGTTAGAATGCAGGCATGCCCACCATTCTAATCGTTGACGATGATGCTGTAATTCGGGGAATGCTCTACGAAGTGTTTTCGGAAAAATATGAATGCCACACGGCGAGTACGGCCGAAGAGGCGTTTCAGTATCTGGAAGTAGAAAGCTACGATGCAATATTGACGGATATCGCGATGCCGGGGCTCACCGGAATCGAACTGCTAAAACGAGTTCAATTGCGCGACTCTGAGACGCCCGTCATTCTGATTTCGGGAAAAGGCAACGAACAAGATCCGCAGCAGTTGGTCGATCTGGGCGCGTTCGCCTATGTAAGCAAACCTTTCAAGCTTATCGAAATCGAAGCGGTGGTAGCACAGGCGGTCGCTAAAAGCGAGTCTCAGGAAACCCACTTAGCCACTAAGACGACCAGAACGGGGAGACCAGCCTGATGATAAGAATCCTGGTGTCTTCGTCTCCGGAAGACTTCACAGCGCCACCGCTCCGCGCGACTCGGCAGACTTCCACGCCGGCAGAGTCTTCCGTCCGGGTTTTTCTTTCTTCAATCCAAGCGCCCAATCGGCTTGCATCAGCGTGTGAATGTCGCGCGTGCCTTCATAGATGACCGCAGCTTTGCAGTTGCGCAAGTAGCGCTCGACAGGATAATCGTTCGTGTAGCCGTTAGCTCCGTGAACTTCGATGGCCATCGACGCCGCTTTTTCACTGCGCACGGTGGCCTGCCACTTCGCTAAGCTCGTTGCGCGGCCGCTGGCTTGTCCTTCGTTCTTCAACCAGCCAGCGCGCAACCAAAGCAAGCGGCACATCTGATAATCAGCTTCCATCTCGGCAATCTTTTGTTTGACCAGTTGATGGTTTGCGATCTTGGTGCCGAACGTTTCGCGCTCGTTCGCGTAAGCAATCGACGCATCACGCGAAGCGCGAATCACTCCCGTGGCGCCCGCGGCCACCGTGAATCTTCCCTGCTCGAGCGCAAACATTGCTATCTTGAAACCTTCGCCTTCTTCGCCGATCAGATTCTCTTTAGGCACGCTTACGTCCTGGAGAGAGAAGTACCCAGTATTGCCGGCGCGGATGCCGAGCTTGCCGTGAATTGTTCCCGAAGTGAATCCTTTCATTCCACGCTCAACGATGAAACAGGACATTCCTGAATGATCGCGGTGCCGTTGTTTCTCTTCATCTGTCCAGCAGAAAAATAGAAAATTGTCGGCAGTGTCGGCGAGACTGATCCACATCTTCTCGCCGTTCAAAACGTACTCATCGCCCTCACGCCGCGCAGTCGCGCGCGCGCCAACGACGTCCGATCCCGCGCCTGGCTCAGTCAGTCCGTAAGTCGACAATTTCTCACCTTTGGCCTGCGGCACGAGGTATCTCTGTTTCTGATCTTCGCTACCCCACGTGTAAAGCGTCAGCGAATTCAAACCCGTATGCACCGACATCGCGACGCGCAGAAAAGTGTCGACCGCTTCCAGTTCTTCACAAACCAGGCCCAGCGAAATGTAGTCGAAGCCCGCGCCGCCGTAATGTTCGGGGATGCAGACGCCGAGCAGATTCAGCTCGGCCATCTTGTCGAAGACCGCCCGCTCAAAGTGCTGCTTCTCGTCCCATTCTTTGATGTAAGGCCCGACTTCCTTCTGCGCAAACTCGCGCACGGTCTGGACCAGGGCTTCGTGGTCGTCGGTAAGATGAAGATCGATCATGGTTAATTAAGACCGGTATCTTAACCTGTCTTTAGAATTGAAGCTACTCCACTCTGAACCAATCGAAATCGGCATATCCCATTTCTGAAACCGATCCATTGCCGACCGCAAAGATACCGACTTTGGCGCCAATCCATCTACCCTGGCGCGCCTTGAACGATTCACCGATCGGGATGAAAGTCCTTCCATCAGTGCTGTAGGTAAAATTGCAGACGGCATTCTCTTCAACTCTCACGCGCAAATAAAAACTGTTGCCGGTAAGCTTCGAACTGGCAGTGTCTTTTTCCACGGATTGCTTGTGCGCATCTTTGCAGATTGTCTGTGAGACATGGAGACCGTCGGGTCTCTTCTTCACAGAGATGTACGCATAGTCCATTCCCATTACGATGACTCCTGCCTTTTCATCATCGTTCCGTGGCGCGAACGTAGCTTTGGTCGTAACGGTGAAGGAAGGAGCGGGAACTTTTTGCAGCAACAAGTTGGGCACATCCCAGAAATTTTTGAAATCAGGCGGCAATGGCACATTGAACAATCGGAGAAGGCCATAAGCGCTGGAGGAAAACGCCCAGTTCGACTGCGGATTTGCTTGCCACTGCCACTGTAGCCCGAGCCTGTTGCCATTGAATTCGTCGGAATCGGGTGGCGTGGTTACCGGATAAGTCCTGCCGACATTCGGTTTTCGATAACTCGTCACTGGCTCGCCCGTGCCGTCACCATCAGGGTCAATACCGATGATCGGCCAATCGTTTATCCACTTCATCGGCTGCAGGTGAACGACGCGGCCATAGGCGCCTTTGTCCTGGAAATGTATGAACCAAGATTCACCGGACGCCGTGTCAATCCACGCGCCCTGATGCGGCCCGTTGATTCTGGTTTTGCCTTGCGCCAGGATTGTCTTTCTTTCGTAAGGGCCGTAGACATCTTTCGAGCGCAGAGCCAACTGCCAGCCCGACTCGACGCCTCCGGCCGGAGCGAAGATGTAATAAAAGCCGTTTCGTTTATAAAATTTCGGGCCTTCGACCGTCGGATCTTTGTCACGGCCGTCAAAAACCATCACGCCGTCGTCAAGCAGCCTCGTGCCATCGTCGCTCATGCGGCTGACAACGAGGATGCTCTTGATACCGGCGCGACTCTTCGCAAACGCATTCACGAGATAGGCTTTGCCGTCGTCATCCCAAAGCGGACAGGGATCGATCCAGCCCTTCGCGGATTTGACTAAGAGCGGCTCTGACCACGGCCCGGCAGGATTCTTTGCTTTCACCACGTAGATTCCGTAATCAGGGTCGGGATAAAAGATGTAGAACTCGTCATTGTGAAAACGAATTGCCGGCGCCCAAGCGCCGTTGCCATGCTGCGGCATATTGAAAACTTCAAACGGTGGCTGCCGCGATAAGGCGTGGCCGATGATGGTCCAATTCACCAGGTCTTTGGAATGAAGAATCGGCAGGCCCGGCGCCGCGTTGAAACTGGAAGCGACGAGATAGAAGTCGTCGGCGACGCGCACAACGTCGGGATCGGAGTAGTCGGCGTGAAGAATCGGATTGCGATAAGTGCCGTCGCCATTGTCTGCGACCCAAACTTTCGACGATGATGTTTGCGAAGACGAAGGTGCTGAAAGAACGCAAATCAGAAAAATCAGAGGAGCAATTCGACAATTCAAATCGGAATTCATGCCTTGGATGAGCCGGGAGCCTAAGCCGTTCTGGACATGATTTAGGATTGATAAATTTAGACGAGGATCTCGTCCTCTTCTGCGAGCGGCGGAGCAGCACGCATGAACCAGCGGCGCAGAGGTTTGAAGTTGAAACTGATTGGAGTTCCATTCCGCACACTCTCGGCCAGGCGCTTAGCGTCAGGCAAGACTCCAATCGAACGTAGCACTTGCGGATCGCTTTCCAGCAAAACCCGCTGCCCGGCATCGGCTCCGTATGCGGCCGTCACGATTTCTTCGCGCAGCCGCAGTTTGACGAATTCCAGATCGCTATCGACCTGCGCTGGTTGCAAGCGCAGCGCCTGATCTTTACGCACAAAATTGCGGAAGGCCTCGAGCACTCGATCGTTGATTGGGTAGTCGGTAGCTCTCGGTGAACGACCATAATTGACTCGATCGATTCGATAGGACTCAAGGCCGGGAATCTTACCGGCAGCCAGCATTCTCGTGAACAAAAATCCTGCTTCGATGATGCGTCCCCGCACCGGAGTACCCGTCAGTGGTCGCGCCTCGATGTCCGCGGTAATCCCCCCGCCACCATAGAAGACCCGGCCCGCAGCAGTGCGAAATGCGGGTGCACTGGAACCGCGCGAAGGCACCGATTCGTTCGGCGAGGGCTGGCCTGGCTGAATTGGTTGCTCGTTTTCATTTTCGTCGTGGCGCACGTAATAGTCATAAAGCGAGCCGCTGGAGTAGTCGCGTTGCAACGAACGGCCATAAGGCGTGTAGTAGCGCGCCGTCGTCAGGGTCAACCCGGTGCCGTATGGCAGTTGAAAGACGTGCTGGACCAGACCTTTGCCAAAGCTCGTCTCTCCGACAACCAGGCCGCGTCCGTGATCCTGGATTGCTCCCGCGACAATTTCCGAGGCCGAGGCGGTATTCCGATTGATTAAGACCACGAGTGGCAGGTCTTCCGGATCGCTGCCATTCGATTTATAAACCGCAGCTTCGTGATATTCGCTGCGCCCTTTGACAGACACGATCACTTTGTCGCGGGGAAGAAATTCGCTGGCAACGTCGATCGCCTGATCCAATAATCCCCCGGGATTGTTTCGCAGATCGAGAATTAATTGACGCATGCCATCCTTTTTGAGGTTGGCAATCGATTCGCGCAATTCATCGTCAGTAGTGTGTTGAAAGCCGCTCAACAAAACGACGAAACCAGTGCCGGGACTGATCATGAACGCATTCCGAATCGAGGGCAGCGGCACCGCGTCGCGCACGATCTTGAAATTAATCGCGGCTTCCTCACCCGCGCGCTCAACCTTCAATTTCACATCTTTGCCGCGCTCGCCGCGTACATTCTTCGAAACTTCATCGCTGGTCCAATCGCGGGCGTCCTTGCCATCAACTTCGACAATGCGGTCGCCGTAGCGCAAACCTGCGCGCGCCGCCGGCGTACCATCTACCACCGACTGAACGTAGACGCCATCATCATGACGCGTGATCTGGACGCCGATGCCATAGAAGCTCGAGGCCTGATCTTCTTTCAGCTTCTTGAATTCAACTGTCGGGAAAAAGACCGAATGCGGATCGAGCGTGAAGAGCATTCCCTGAATGGCCGCCTGGGTCGCTTTTTCGTAATCGATCTCGCCGGCATAATTCTCTTCCACGGTCGAGATCGCCTCGCGATAGTCGTTCTCGATTCTATCGGCTTCAAATTTCTCAGCGGCCGAGATCGCCGCGTTCGAACTGACGCTCGGAGTCCGATGCCGAGTCGCGCGCGTGCGAAAACCTCCGGCAACGCTTGCCGCGACGATTATCAACCCAGCTACGATCCAGAACTTACGATTCATAAATGAGAGGCGCTTTGAGCGCGCGCATCCTTGAACGTTCAAAATATACCACAGCCATGCGCGACCGCCGAATGTGGTGTGCGGGTGCAATTAAGAATGAGAGCTGCGCTACTAGGGGCACCCATCAGCGTCGTGTCAGAACCGCGAGCGGTAGCGACCGGATCCTACGCGCAACTCAGCATAAACACTTATTTCGTAAGGTACTCTTTGATCCGGTCGCTATCGCTCGCGGTTCTGACACGATTCGTGGCGACTCTCACATTTAATTACACCCGCGGTGTGCCCAGAGATTCTGACAGGTGGCTTCCCTCTCCCTTTGGGAGAGGGCCAGGGTGAGGGCTTAGCTGAGTAACCGATAGGAAAACCTCCTCCCTTGCTTCTCGGATCCGCTCGGAAAAAAGGGGGAGGTGGTTTACGTTTCATCGCTAGGCCCTCACCCCGACCCTCTCCCAAGGGGAGAGGGAGATTCAACGAACTACGCACGAATTCCTGGCGCACTGGAAGGGACGCAAGCTGGCAGCTTGCGCTACAATCCTACCCATAAAGATGTCGCCAAAACTGTCCATCGTCGTGCCCGCTTACAACGAAGCCGCGCGCCTGGGAAAGTCCTTGCAAACAATCCTGTCCTACCTGAATCAAACTCGCAAGCCCAGCGAGCTGATTGTCGTTGACGATGGATCAGAAGACGAGACCGCTTCCGTGGCAGAAGAGAATCTAGCCGACGCGGGCTCAGTCGCCGCGCGCGTGATTCATTACGAAAAGAATCGCGGCAAGGGTTATGCTGCGCGGGTTGGGCTGCTGGCCGCCGCGGCGAACATCGCCCTGTTCTCGGACGCGGATCTTTCGACGCCAATTACCGAGACGCCTAAATTGATAAAACCAATTAGCGATGGGGAGTGCGACCTGACCTTCGGATCGCGGGCGTTGGATCGCAGTCTGATCGGAGTGCATCAACCCTGGCGCCGCGAACAGGGCGGTCGGGTGTTCAATCTAATCGTGCGCGTGGCGACCGCGCTACCGTTCTGGGACACGCAATGCGGGTTCAAAGCTTTCCGCATGAATGTGTGCCGGCCGCTGCTTGAAGCGGCGCAGATTGATCGCTTTGGCTTCGACGTAGAATTAATTTACCTGGCGCATCTGGCACGCTTGCGTCTGCGCGAAATTCCCGTGCGTTGGGACCACAGCGCTGGGGGGCCGTTGGACGCTTCAGGCAATTACTCGCGCGACAGCCTGCGGATGATTAATGAAGTGCGCCGGATTCGCCGCCAAGTCGATCGTGGCGCTTACAGCGAAGCAATCAGCGCTGCGCGCACGGCGGCGATGGTCGAGCAAAAACACCTTCGGCCTGCCTCGAGCGTCTTTTGACAGTGGTTCGACTGGCATTTTCATCTCAACCGATTCGCCACGTTTAGGAGTGATTTTAAGAAACCATGACCGCACGATTGAACGTCAACATCGATCACGTCGCGACTGTGCGCCAGGCGCGGCGCGCGCCTGAGCCAAGCGTCGTCGCCGCAGCGATGATCTGCGAACAAGCTGGCGCCGACGGCATCACGATTCACCTGCGCGGCGACCGGCGTCACATTCAGGACGCCGACGTGCGACTGTTGCGCGAATCAGTAACTACTTATCTGAACGTCGAGATGGCCGCGACCGAAGAGATGGTGAAGGTTGCGATTGAGATTCAACCCGATGCAGTTTCGCTCGTGCCCGAAAATCGTGGGGAGATCACAACTGAAGGCGGATTGAACGTGCGCACTAACATCGCGATTGTACGCGCTGCGGTCAATAAGTTGCGCGAATCAGGGATAATGGCGAGTCTCTTCATCGATCCCGACCCACACCAAATTGAAGCGGCGCACGAAGTGAACGCTCAGCAAGTCGAATTGTGCACCGCTGCTTACGCCGAAGCGACATTGGGAGGCCGTGGGATACATGGCGAAGGCGCGGTGCGCGCAAATCAAGAACTTCGACGCTTGCGCGAAGCCGCGGCGCTCGCGGCTCAGTACGGGCTGCATGTCGCGGCAGGACACGGACTCACTTATCGCAACGTGGGCGCGGTCGCACGCATCGGCGAGATCGCCGAATTCAACATCGGCCACAACATCATCGCCCGCTCGGTGTTCGTCGGATTGGATCATGCCGTGCGCGAGATGCGAGCGGCAATCGACGCGGCGAAGTAGTGGAGATTTCAGTCTGCGTTCAAGCCCTCTCCCTTTGGGAGAGGGTGGGGTGAGGGATTAGCGAGCACAACAAACTACCTCACCTTTTTCTCTACACTTCTCCCCCTCACCCTGGCCCTCTCTCAGAAGGAGCGAGAATAAGAAACCTGCTTACCGACAGTTTTTGGCGGGCTGCAGCCGGTTGGCTCTCGTTAAATAACGTGCTATAAAGTCAGGCCGAAGTTGAGTCAATCAGGAGCGTAGTAGATCCAAATTCTCCAGCCCGCCCCGCTTAGCATCTCTCTCGAAAGACAGTCAGATGAAAAAAATAGCAGCAATCAGTCTCTTGCTCTTATTGAGTGTCTTACTGTTCGTTTCACCAGCCGAGACCAAACGAGGCCATGCAGCGTTTGCCAGCGCCGACCTGTCGGTCACCAAGGAAGACAGTCCCGATCCGGTGAACACTGGATCGAACCTGACCTATACGATCACGGTGAACAACAACGGACCGGACGCGGCGGCGAATGCTTCATGGAGCGACACACTGCCGTCGGGAACAACTTTCGTCACTTTGCCGGACGTGAGCGGATGGTCGTGCACCACGCCCGCCGCCGGTGATAACGGCACGGTTTCGTGCTCAAACCCTTCTTTCGCCGTGGGTAGTTCCGTTTTCACATTGACCGTGGCTGTGGCTCCAACAGTTGCGGCGGGCTCGACTCTTAGCAATACCGCGACGGCTACCTCGAGTACGCCGGATGGAAATCCCGGCAATAACAGCGGCACGGCCACTACGACGGTGCTCTCGCCAGCCACGGTCACGGGAAATAAGAGCCGATCGGGAGGCAGCACGGCCGGCGCAAGTCTTAGTTATCTCATAATACTTTCGAACAGCAGCAGTTCTGATCAGCAGGATAACCCGGGAAACGAGTTCACGGATGTGCTTCCGGCCGATTTGACTCTCGTGGGAGCCAGCGCCAGCGCGGGCACCGCGAACGCCAATACCGGCACTAACACAGTTACCTGGAATGGCGTAGTTCCGGCAAATGATTCGGTAACGATTACTATCGACGCGACGATTAAGACCGGCACTGAGGGCCACACGATCGCGAACACGGGCTCGATCAGCTATGACGCGGACGGAAACGGAACTAACGAGGCGTCGGCTTCGACGAATACGGACAGTTTTATCGTCGGCGCAGCCCCCCTGAATGCAGATCTGGGCGTGACGAAGACTGCCCCGGATACGGCGCCTGCCGATTCCGACGTGACCCATACCATCACAGTGTTCAATGGTGGACCAGATACGGCGACGAGCGCCACCTTAACCGACACGCTTCAGGGAAACATGACCTTCGTCTCGCTGTCGCAACCTGCGGGATGGAGTTGTAATTCATTGACACCGGGTTTAGGTGGCACGCTCACCTGCTCGCGAGACCTTCCGGCTGGAAGCGGACCCCAGGTCTTTACTCTGGTTGGACACATACCGTCGGGGACTGCGGACGGAACGTTCTATAACAACATGGCGACGGTAAGCACGACGTCGACCGATT